>CAXTTH010000204.1:0-1260 GCA_964247035.1 uncultured Acetobacteraceae bacterium | reverse complement strand
GTTCTCGCCGGCAATGGCGAGCCGGGCGGCGCCGGAGCGGTACGCCTGCGCCATGCCCTCGAACAGCCAGGCTGGCGCGTGATCGAACGCCTCGTCCGGCGCGTGCTGGAAACGGGCCAGCGTCACCTCGTCGTCCGACAGCAGGGGGGTGACCAGGCTGGCCCCGGCGCGGTAGGCGTGCTCGGTGATGCGGCGCACCAGCGGCAGCGCCCCCAGCGGCGCGGTCAGCACGACCTCCTGGCCCGGCCGCAGCCCTAGCCCGACCGTCACGGCGACCTGGGCGAGGCGGTCGAGCCGGGTCTCGAAGAGGGAGGCGGCGGGAAGGGCGTCCATGCGGCGGTCCTGATCTTGCTGGAACTTGCGGTCGGGTTTCCAACGCGGCAGCCCGGCCGGAGATTTCACCTGGCCGGCCGCCGCGCTAAGCTTGCGGCGTCAAAAGGAAGCAAGCATGGCGCAGCCGCTGGCCGGGCTCAAGGTGATCGAAGTCGGGCAGGCGCTCGCCGCCCCCCTGGCCGGCGTCGTCCTGGCCGACATGGGGGCCGACGTCGTCAAGGTGGAGAAGCCGGACGGCGGGGACGACGCACGCGCCTGGGGTCCTCCTTGGGGCCCGCCCTTCGCCGGCGACACCTCGCTGTATTTCCACAGCCAGAACCGCAGCAAGCGCTCCATCACCCTCGACCTCAAGCAGCCGGACGACGTGGCGGCGCTGGAGCGGCTGGCGGCAGGCGCCGACATCCTGATCCAGAACCTGCGCCCCGGCGTGGTCGACGCCCTCGGCATCGGGCCGGAGGCGATGCTGGGGCGGCACCCCCGGCTGATCTACTGCTCGATCTGGGCGTTCGGCGCCCAGGGGCCGCTGCGGCTGAGCCCCGGCTTCGACCCGCTGCTGCAAGCCTATGGCGGCATGATGTCCGTCACCGGCCAGCCGGACGGGCCGCCGACGCTGTGCGGCGCCTCGGTCAACGACAAGGCGGCCGGGCTGTTCTGCGTCATCGGCGCCCTGGCGGCGCTGCGCCAGCGGGACGCCACGGGCCGCGGCTGCCTGGTGGACACCTCCCTGCTGGAAGCCGCCGCGTTCTGGGTGGAGGGCGCCCTGAACAGCTACCTGATGGACGGCGTGGTGCCGCAGCGGCAGGGCACCGGCGCCAGCACCATCACCCCCTACCAAGCGTTCGCCGCGGCGGACGCCTCCTTCGTGCTGGCCGCCGGCAACGACCGCCTCTGGGCCCGCTGCGCCGCCGTGCTCGGCCGCCCGGAATG
>CAXTTH010000203.1:351-4639 GCA_964247035.1 uncultured Acetobacteraceae bacterium | reverse complement strand
ACCCTGGGCCGCACCGCCGGCACCACGCTCGGCAACGCGGTGGAGACGGCGGCCTGGGCGCGGGCGCGCGGCCTGCGCTCGCTGCTGGTGGTCACGGCGGACTACCACATGCCGCGCGCCATGCTGGAGCTGCGCCGCGCGATGCCGGGCGTGGCGCTGTACCCGCAGCCGGTACCGCGGCAGGCGCTGTCCGAGCCCGGCGCGTGGCGGCTGCTGGCGGTGGAGTACGTCAAGCTGCTGGGAGCCTGGGCGGGGCTGTCGTCCCGCACCCCTGTGGGTAACTCTGTGAGCGGCTGAGCGGTTTGGCTGGCAATACGGGCGAGAAAGTCAGCGCAACCTGCTCATACAGCACGGTTTCGGGTCGGAAAACTTAGCCACCGGCCGGTCCCGCCAGCCTGTTTTACCGGGTCGTATCTAGTCTAAGGCATTGACAGAAAACAGTTCTTTTCCAAGCAGGCCGGAAGGCCGTCGCCGACGCCGCCCATCCAGCCATCCCAAGGCTGGGGATATCTTTCCCGCCGCCGCCCTGCTGTGGATGACTGCTGCACCGGGCTGTCCGATCCGCCTGTGCAAAGCCCCGTGCACCCGACCGATCATCGCAAGCTGGCCATCTTGGCCGTTGCTCCTGGCCCAAACCTGCTGTCTCCGCGGGCGGAGCGCGGCGCACCTGTGGAGGACAGGCGCCGTCCATTCTGCGAAACCCTCGCCGGCACCCCCGTTCCACGCTCGGGCCAGGCGAGCGCGGATCATCGCGGCTGATGGGCTCAGGCAAGGTTTTCCTGCCGCGCCACAGGCCGGATGCGGGCCGCCCAGGACATGGAAACAGGCCCGGCGTGAGTTGATCTTCCGGAGTCTCAGCATTATCTGTGATTTCAGAAATTACTGAAATGAGCATCAGGTGCATCTGCCCCCGGTCATCGAGACGTTCGTGCTGCACTTCGGCGAGATGGGCGGGCGCTGGGGCATCAACCGCACCGTCGGCCAGATCTACGCCCTGCTGTTCCTGTCCGACCGCCCGCTGAACGCGGAGGAGATCACCGAGCTGCTCGGCGTCTCGCGCTCCAACGTCAGCATGGGCATCAAGGAGCTGGAGGCCTGGCGGCTGGTGCGCAAGCGCCACTTGCCCAGCGACCGGCGGGACTACTTCGAGGCGCCCGACGACATCTGGCAGATCGTCCGCACCCTGGCGGAGGAGCGGCGCAAGCGTGAGGTGGATCCTACGCTGTCCATGCTGCGCGACGTGCTGATGGAGACGCCCAGCAGCGCCGAGGAGCAGCACGCCCAGGTCAAGATGCGCGAGATGCACGACCTGATCGAGGTGCTGGTCGGCTGGGCCGACGACGTGCAGCGGCTCGACAACCATAGCCTGATGCAGCTGCTCTCGCTCGGCGCAGGCGTGTCCAAGCTGCTGGACATCAAGAGCAAGGTTTCCGTGTTCGTCGGCGGCAAGCCCCGCTCCCGCTCAAACGATGCCGGCCCTGAGGACTGACCTATGATCGACGCCTTCCATCTCGCGCGCGCCCAGTTCGGGTTCACCGTCGCGTTCCACATCATCTTCCCGGCGTTCTCCATCGGCCTGGCCAGCTACCTCATGGTGCTGGAAGGGCTGTGGCTGCGCACCGGCAAGCCGGTCTACCTCGACCTGTTCCGCTACTGGGTGAAGATCTTCTCGCTCGGCTTCGCCATGGGCGTGGTGTCCGGCCTGGTCATGTCCTACCAGTTCGGCACCAACTGGTCGCAGTACGCCGACAAGGCCGGCCCGGTGATCGGCCCGGTGATGGCCTACGAGGTGCTGACCGCGTTCTTCCTGGAAGCCGGCTTCCTCGGCGTCATGCTGTTCGGCATGGAGCGGGTCGGCCGCCGCCTGCACTTCGTCGCCACCTGCATGGTGGCGTTCGGCACGCTGCTGTCCGGCTTCTGGATCCTCTCGGTCAACAGCTGGATGCAGACCCCCGCCGGGTTCGCCATGGGCGCGGACGGCCGCATGGTCCCGACCGACTACTGGCAGGTGATCTTCAACCCGTCCGTGTTCGTGCGCGCGCCGCACATGATGCTGGCCTCGTATCTCACGGTCGCCTTCATCGTCGGCGGCGTGGGCGCGTGGCACCTGCTGCACGGCCGCGCCACGCCGGCGGTGCGCACCATGTTCAGCATGGCGATGTGGATGGCCGCCATCGTGGCGCCGTTGCAGATCGGCATGGGCGACCTGCACGGGCTGAACACGCTCGAGCACCAGCCGATGAAGATCGCCGCCATGGAGGGCGACTGGGCGCCCAGCGGCAAGGACGGCGCGCCGCTGATCCTGTTCGGCTTGCCCAACATGGCCAAGCAGCGCACCGACTATAAGATCGAAATCCCGCACGCCTCCTCGCTGATCCTGACGCATAGCTGGAACGGCCGCGTGCCGGGCCTGCTGGAGGTGCCGCCCGCCGACCGGCCCTATGCCCCGGCGATCTTCTGGACCTTCCGCGCCATGGTCGGCATCGGCTTCGCCATGTTCGGCCTGGGCGGGCTCAGCCTGCTGGCCCGGTGGCGCGGCACGCTGTTCACCAACCCCTGGCTGCACCGGCTGGCGCTGCTGATGTCGCCCGCCGGCATCGTCGCCATCCTGTGCGGCTGGGTGACCACCGAGGTCGGCCGCCAGCCCTACACGGTGTACGGCCAGTTGCGCACCATCGACAGCATCTCGCCCATCGCGCTGTCCGGCGTCGCCACCTCGCTCGCCGCCTTCGCCGTGGTGTACTTCGTGGTGTTCGGCGCCGGCATCATGATCATCCTGCGCCTGATGGCCAAGCCCCCGGTGGCGGGCGAGTCCGGGCCGCGCACCGAGCTGCCGATCCGCTCGGCCGGCATCCACCCCGGCCTGCCCGGCGCCGTGCCGGCCGCCGCCTACGCGGCGGGGGACTAGCCATGAGCGCAGAGACCATCGCCACCATCTGGGCCGGGCTGATCGCCTTCGCCGTGCTGGCCTACGTCGTGCTGGACGGCTTCGACCTCGGTGTCGGCATCCTGTTCGCCGCCGAGCGGGGCGCCGAGGACCGCGACACCATGGTCAACACCATCGCCCCCATGTGGGACGGCAACGAGACCTGGCTCGTGCTCGGCGGCGCAGGCCTGTTCGCGGTGTTCCCGCTGGCCTACGCCGTCATCATGCCGGCGCTGTACCCGGTGATCCTCGGCATGCTGTTCGCCCTCATCTTCCGCGGCGTGGCGTTCGAGTTCCGCTTCCGCGCCGAGACCAAGCTCGGCCGCACGCTGTGGGACTTGTCGTTCTTCGGCGGCTCCACCCTGGCCGCGCTGTGCCAGGGCCTGGCGCTCGGCGGCCTGATGCAGGGCATCCGCGTCGCGGGCCGCCAGTACGCCGGCGGCTGGTGGGACTGGCTGACGCCGTTCACCGTGCTGTGCGGCGTGGCGGTGGTGGTCGGCTACGCCTGGCTCGGCGCGTGCTGGCTGATCTGGCGCACCGAGGGCAGCCTGCAGAAGCGCGCCCGCAAGCAGGCCGCCGTGCTCGCCTGGGCCATGCTGGCGCTGATCGTGGCCGTCAGCCTGTGGACGCCGTTCCTCGACCCGGCGTTCGCCCGCCGCTGGTTCCACTGGCCCGGCATCCTGCTGACCAGCCCGGTGCCGGCGCTGGTGGCGCTGATCGCGGTCGCGTTCCACCACGGCATCGCCCGCAAGCACGACCTTACGCCGTTCCTCTGCGCGCTCGCCATCTTCGCGCTGTGCTTCGCCGGCCTCGGCATCAGCTTCTACCCGCACATCGTTCCGCCCGGCATCACCATCTGGCAGGCCGCCGCCCCCCGGGCGAGCCAGGTGTTCATCCTGGTCGGCGCGGTGGTGCTGATCCCGGTGATCCTCTGCTACTCCGGGATCAGCTACTGGGTGTTCCGTGGAAAGGTCCAAGCCGGTGCGCACTACCATTGACCGCCTGCCGCTGCGCTGGCGTCGGCTGCTCTGGTTCGTGGCGCTGTGGGCCGCGAGCGTGCTGACGATCACGGTCGTGGCAGGGGCGCTGCGCTGGCTGCTGCATCCCTGAGCGTCCGTGCTAGATGGATGGCCATGGACGCCCCGTTCTGGACCACCAAGCACCTCGACCAGATGACCCCGGAGGAGTGGGAGTCGCTGTGCGACGGCTGCGGCCGCTGCTGCCTGCACAAGCTGCGTGACGACGAGACGGAGGCGCTGAGCTTCACCAACGTCGCCTGCCGCCTGCTGGACCTGGGCACCTGCGCCTGCGGCGACTACGCCCGCCGCCCGATGGCCGCCAAAGACGGGCTCTATTCCTGAG
>CAXTTH010000203.1:0-341 GCA_964247035.1 uncultured Acetobacteraceae bacterium | reverse complement strand
CCCCCGGCCCCCCGCCGCCGGCGCCCCCCCCCCCCCCCCCCCCCCCCGGGCCCCCGACTGCATCGCGCTGACGCCCGAGTCGCTGGAGGAGATCGACTGGCTGCCGCCGAGCTGCGCGTACCGCCGGGTGCAGGAGGGCCGCGGCCTGGCCTGGTGGCACCCGCTCGTGTCAGGGGACCCGGCGACCGTGCACGAAGCCGGCGTCTCGGTCCGCGGCCGGGTGGTGAGCGAGGAGCACGCCGGCCCGCTGCACCGCCACGTGACGGAATGGCCCGGCCCCGTGCCGCGGCCGCGGCCGCGCAGGCCCGCCCCGCAAACCAGACGGCCGCGCCGTCCGCCTC
>CAXTTH010000202.1:3901-4695 GCA_964247035.1 uncultured Acetobacteraceae bacterium | reverse complement strand
GTGCAGGTGTCCTGGCGCAGCCACGGCCGGGTGCGGGCGGCGGAGATCGAGCGCGCCCTGGTGCCGCCGCAGACCGTGCGGGCCGAGTGGCTGGACGACGTGGTGCTGATCCACGTGATCGGCTTCAGCCGCGACACGGACGACCAGTTCGCCGCCGCGCTGGAAGCCGGGTTCGCCGGCCACCGGGTCCGCGGCGTCGTGGTCGACCTGCGCGGCAACCGCGGCGGGCTGCTGCGCCAGGCCGTGGCGATGGTGGACCAGGTGCTGACGCAAGGCATCGCCGTGACCACGGCCGGGCGCAACCCGGACAGCAGCCGCATATGGCCCGCCGGCGCCGGGGAGGACGCGGCGCATGGCCGGCCGATCGTGGTGATGGTGGACGGCCGCACCGCCCGCGCCGCCGAGAGCTTGGCGGCGGCGCGGGCGGACAATCGCCGCGCCGTGGTGGTCGGCAGCTCCACGCTGGGCAAGGGCCTGGTGCAGACCATCTCGCCCCTGCCGGACGGCGGCGAGCTGTTCGTGACCTGGAGCCGCGTGCTGGCGCCAGGCGGCTGGCCGATTCAGGGCCTGGGCGTGATGCCGCAGGTCTGCACCAGCCTGGGCGAGGACAGGCTGCACGCCCAACTGGCCGCCCTGCTGCGCGGGCAACTGGAGATGGCGGCTGCCCTGACCCGGCACGACGCCGCCCGCGCGCCGTTGCCGGCCGCCCAGGTGGTGGAGCTGCGCAACGACTGCCCGGCGGCCGAGGGCCGCGACGGCGCCCGGCCCGCCGCCGGGGGGCGGGGGGGCCCGCC
>CAXTTH010000202.1:0-3891 GCA_964247035.1 uncultured Acetobacteraceae bacterium | reverse complement strand
GGTTCCTGCTGGACCATCCGGGAGCGTACCAGACGGCGCTGCTGGGCAAGGCAGCGCATTGAACGAAGAACCTGGAGATAGAAAGGAAACCTTTGCAGTTTTCCTTCTGACTTGCTAGGCTATGGACCATGGATAAGGCGGCAGGCGTGTCGGCCCTGGCAGGGGACCTTCGGGTCGTGCTCGGCAAGCTGAAACGGCGGTTGCAGGGCGAAGCGCACCTGGGGGATCTCACTTGGTCCCAGATGCAAGTCCTCATTCTGTTGGATCGCGAGGGCTCCGCGACGGTGACAGTGCTTGCACGGGCCGAAGGCGTGCGCCCGCAATCCATGGGGGCCACCGTCGCTGCCCTTGAGGCGGCCAGCTTGGTGAGCGGCGCACCGGACCCGGCGGATGGGCGGCAAACTGTTCTGTCCCTGACTGCCGCCTGCCGGGACAGGATCAAGGTGGCGCGGGCGGCCCGGGAAGATTGGTTGTCCCATGCGATCCGCACAACTCTTGCGCCGGCGGAGCAGGAACAGCTCGCGGCGGCCATGACATTGCTGCAGCGCCTCGTTGAATCATAGGCAACAGGAGAACGCGATGCCCCTCACGACGCTCGACGCCAAAACCGCCCTGGTTGTCATCGACTTGCAAAAGGGCATCGTCGGCCTTCCCACCGCCCATCCGGCCGGCGAGGTGATGGCGCGGGCAAGCGCCCTGGCCGATGCATTCCGCAGCCACGGCTTGCCGGTCGTGCTCGTCACCGTCGCCGGTGCGCCGCCGGGCCGGACCGAGCAGGCTTCCGGTGTCGGGGAGCTTCCCGCAGGGTGGACAGAGCTCGTCCCCGAACTGAACCAGCAGCCGGAAGACCATGCAGTGGTGAAGCAGACGCCGGGCGCGTTCACCAACACGGATTTGGAACGACACTTGAGAAATCTGGACGTCACGCAGGTCGTCATCGCCGGCATCGCCACCAGCGGCGGCGTCGAAGCGACGGCGCGGCATGCACGCGAACTGGGATTCAACGTCACCCTCGCCATCGACGCCATGACCGACCTGAGCGCTGAGGTCCATGCCAACAGCATTACCCGTATCTTCCCAAGGCTGGGCGAGACCGGCACGGCGGAGCAGGTCATCAGCCTGCTCGGCCACCGCGCTTGATGGCGTCCGCAGCGTTGGCTCCCCATTGAAAAGCACCTTCCGCTCCCTGCGTGGCCGCAACTACCGGCTCTGGGCGGGCGGGGCGATCGTGTCCAACGTGGGAACCTGGATGCAGCGCACCGCCCAGGACTGGCTCGTGCTCACCGAGCTGACCCGCCACAACGCGACCGCGGTGGGCGTGGTCATGGCGCTCCAATACGGGCCGCAGCTGCTCCTGCTGCCCTTGACGGGGTTCGCGGCCGACTACCTCGACCGGCGGCTGCTCCTGCTCGCCACGCAAGCGGCCATGGGGATGCTGGCTCTGGTCCTGGGTATCCTTACCGTTGCCGGGCTTGTTCAGTTGTGGCACGTGTACATGTTCGCATTCCTGCTGGGCTGCGCCGCCGCGTTCGATGCGCCAGCCCGTCAAACCTTCGTCTCGGACCTGGTGGGCGAGGCCGACCTGTCGAACGCCGTGGCGCTGAACTCGACATCGTTCAACGCCGCGCGGCTGATCGGCCCGGCCATCGCCGGCACGCTCATCGCCGCGGTGGGCGCCGGCTGGGTTTTCCTGATCAACGCGGCGTCCTTCGGGGCCGTGCTCTGCTCACTGTGTTTGCTGCGCGTGGGCGAGCTTCATGCAGGCGGCAAGGCCCGCCGCAACCGGGGCAGCCTCGCCGAGGGCTTCCGCTACGTCGGGCAGCGGCCCGACCTGAAGGCGGTGCTGCTCATGCTGTTCCTGATCGGCACGTTCGGGCTCAATTTCCCAATTTTCGTCTTAACTATGTCCGTCACGGTGTTTCATGGAGGACCGGGCCGGTATGGGCTGCTGACATCAGTCATGGCGATCGGGTCGGTCATCGGCGCCCTGCTGTCCGCCCGGCGGCCGAAGCCGGACATGAGGCTGCTGGCTGGCGGCGCATCCATATTCGGGGTGGGCATCGCACTGGCGGCGGTCATGCCCAACGACTGGCTGTTCGGCCTGGCGCTTATCCTGGTCGGCGCGTCAGCGCAGACCTTGACCACCGGCGCGATCAGCCTGGTCCAGCTTTCGACCGCGCCCGCCATGCGGGGCCGCGTGATCGCGATCCTGCTCGCCATCACGTTGGGTGGCACGCCGCTCGGGGCGCCGATCATTGGCTGGGTCGCCGACACGCTCGGCCCCCGCTGGGCGCTGGGTGTCGGCGCCGCCGCAGGCTTGGCTGCCGCGGTCGTGGGATTTCGCTCTCTCATGACGCACCGTCGCTCGCCGGTGGGCATGGACGCCGACCCTGCCCAAGCGGCCGAAGCCGAAGCCGCAGTGCTGAATGATGCTGCTTGACCCGCGACGGACTCAGGCGAAATGGCTCCAGCCGCGCTCGGCGAGCGGCAGCGCCTCGCCGTCAGCGCTGAGGACCACGACACCTTCGCCGGGCTGGAAATGCCCGATCAGCGTCGCATCCATCCCCGACGGCGGGGCCAGACCCGGCGGCACTGCCAGCAGCAGCTCATAGTCGTCGCCGCCGACCCAGGCCGTCTCGCGCCACTCTGGTCCGGCGGCCTCGGCCTGCGGGGAAAGCGGGATGCGCGCCGACTCCACCACCGCGGCCACGCCGCTGGCGCGGCAGATATGGCCGAGGTCCTGGAACAGCCCATCCGACACGTCCATCGCCGCCCGCGCCCATCCCGCGAGCGGCAAGCCGAGGCGCGGAGTGGGCAGGTCGTAACGGCTGCGAAGATAACCGTCTGGGTCCGCCACCTCGCCACGGGCCGCATGCAAGCCGAGCACGCCATCGCCGATCGTTCCCGTCACCCAGAGGTCATCGCCGGAGCGTGCGCCGGAACGCAGGATGGCGGCTCCCGGCGCCACGTGCCCCACCGCAGTCAGCGACAGGGTGAGCGGCCCCGGGGTCTCCGTCGTGTCGCCGCCGAGCAGGCCGATGCCGAACTGCTCCTGATCCATCGCCAGCCCGGCGGCGAACCCGGCGAACCAGTCCTCCCCGAGCGCCCGCGGCACGGAGATCGTCACCAGGTAGCCGAGCGGGGCGGCTCCCATCGCCGCCACGTCCGAGAGGTTGACCCGCAGCAGCTTGCGCGCGACCAGGCCGGGTGCCGTGCCGGGGATGAAGTGCACGCCCTCCACCATGGCATCCGCCGTCATCACCAGCTCGCGCCCTGGCGGCGGAGCGAACACGGCGGCGTCGTCCACGAGGCCCAAGGCGCCCGGCCCAGCCAGCGGGCGGAAATGCCGGGCAATGCGGTCGAACTCCGGCTTCAGCGTCACACGGCAGCCTGGAAGTCGTCCGCGCGGAGGGTTCGGGCCATGCGGTCGAGCAGCCCGTTGGCCATGCGCGGCTCCTCGCCGGTGAAGAAGCCGTGCGCCACGTCCAGGTATTCGTTGATCACCCCCCGGGCGGGCGGGCCGGCCGCCATGCCCAGCTCGGCCCCGGCCGCCCGCAGCAGGGCGCGCAGCACCGGGTCAAGCCGCGCGAACGGCCACTCCGGCGGCAGCGACTCCGACACGAGGGCGTCCAGCCGGTCCTGCCCCAGCACCGCGGCCCGGACGATGCGGCCGAACAGCTTGGCGTCCGCGTCCGGCGCGCGGCCCTCCTCGAACCCGCCGGAGCCGGGCAGCTCGCCCAGGCGGTGGCGGACGAACTGGTCCACGATGGTCTCCACCGTCTCGCCGGTCTGCTCCGACTGGAACAGCGCCTGCACGGCGGCGACGCGGCTGGCGGTGCGCGGGCGGCTGCGGGGCGGTGGCTTGCCCATCAGGCGGCGCCCAGCCGCCGC
>CAXTTH010000201.1:0-4697 GCA_964247035.1 uncultured Acetobacteraceae bacterium | reverse complement strand
CTTGGCCCACTCCGCCCCGAACCCCACCAGAGGATGGTCATCCTCTGGACACCTTGTTGTAGGGGTAAAGGGAATGCGCTGACCTTTTCAATCCGCGCGTGACGCCTGCTTTTGAGTGTCGGCAGTCACCCGCCACACGGTGTTGCCAACGTCGTCGGCGATCAGCAACGCGCCCGTCTTGTCCAATGCCAACGCGACCGGGCGGCCCCGGGCGTTGCCGTCCTTGTCCAAGAACCCGGTAACCACGTCCTCGGCCATGCCGCTCGGCTTGCCGTCGGCGAACGGGACGAACACGACCTTGTAGCCGTTGAGGATTTGCCGGTCCCAACTGCCGTGCTCGCCGACGAAGGCGCCGCCGCTGTACTTCGCGGGCAGGCCGTCCCCGGTGTCGAACACGAGGCCGAGCGGGGCGACGTGCGAACTCAGCGCGTAGTCGGGCGGGATCGCCTTCGCCACCAAGTCCGGCCGTTGGGGCTTCACGCGCGGATCGACGTGCTGGCCATAGTAGCTGTATGGCCAGCCGTAGAATCCGCCGTCCTTCACCGACGTCATGTAGTCGGGCACCAGGTTGGGGCCTAGCTCGTCGCGCTCGTTGACGACCGCCCAGAGCGCGTGGCTTTGCGGCTGCCAGCTCAGGCCGTTCGGGTTGCGCAGCCCGTCGGCGAAAATGCGGTGCTCGCCGGTGGCGCGGTCGATCTCCCAAATCGAGGCGCGGTCCAGCTCGGCGCCGATGCCGTTCTCGGTGATGTTGCTGTTCGAGCCGACGCCGGCATAGAGCTTGGCGCCGTCCTCGCTGGCGACCAGGCTCTTGGTCCAGTGATGGTCGATCGGTCCGCCGGGCAGCGGCGTCAGCACGGCGCCGGGTGCGGTGATGCTGGTGACGCCCGGCGTGTAGGGGAAGCGCAGGACGGCGTTGGTGTTGGCGACGTAGAGGTCGTTGCCGACCAGCACCACGCCGAACGGCGAATACAGGTGGTCGAGGAACACGGTGCGCAGGTCGTACTTGCCGTCGCCATGGGTGTCACGGAGCAGGATGATGCGGTTGCTGCCCTTGCTCGCCCCGGCGGAGGTGACGAACGACTCGACCCAGTTCATCACGATGTTCTTCGGACGGCTGACCGGGTCGAGGTCGGGGCTGCGCGATTCGACGACCAGCACGTCGCCGTTCGGCAGGGTGTAGACCGAGCGGGGATGGTCGAAGCCGGTGGCCATGGCGGCGACCTTCAGGCCGCTCGGCACGTCGGGCGTCTCGCCGTTCTTCCAGCCGGCCACGGAAGCGAAGTGCATCGGCGGCAGCAGGTATTGCTGCTGCTCCGGCAGCACGGGGTTGGGGCCGATCTGCGATCTCACGTCGAAGTCGTCGGGAGCGGCGCCGGCGAGAGCCACGGCCGCGACGCCGGTGAGCGCGAGCCGACGCGCCGGCTTGGAGGGCTTGAGGGTCATTGACGAACTCCTGAGTAGGGCGCCACGGCGACCTGCCGTCGGCCCACGCTGGCGGCGATCCAGGCGGTCGCCAGCATGGCGAGCACGGTGGCGGCTGACAGCGCGAGGCCGGTCGGCACGACCGAGGTCCAGGCGTCGTGGGTGTGCACCAGGTTGTTGAAGAACGCGACCACCAGCGTCAGCAGGCTGCCGAGGGCGACGATCCAGGCGGACCGCGCCGCGTGGCCGCGGCGGGCGAGCCAGCTCACGATGCCGACGACGAGCGCCAGCGCGCCGACGATGGTTCCGATCGCCAGCAGCCAGGCGGAGAAGTCCGACCACATGATGTTGGCGGTCTGCACGTAGGCGAGGTCGGTGAACAGCGCGCAAGTCAGGCAGGCGATCGGGAAGGCGGCGAGCGCCCGCAGCACCGGATGTCCGCCGCGCGAGGCCGTAGGATCGGATAAGGTGGTGCTCATCAACTCTTTCCGCTGAAGGCGGTTCATGGACCGTGGCTTGCTTTGGCAGTGAACGATGGCAGTGAACGATGCCGCGGCGAGGAAGTTGCCTTGCCCTTGCGTGCCGGAGGGACAAGCTCCGCGAGCAAGGGGCTGCCGGCCCCAAACCGCGATGCTTGAGAATGCCGCCCTGCCTCGCCATTTGCGGATCATGCAAGACACCATCCCCCACGATCCCGTCGGCTGGCACGGCACCACCATCCTGTGCGTGCGGCGCGGTGGGCACGTGGCCATGGCCGGGGATGGCCAGGTCACGCTCGGGCAGACCGTCATCAAGGGCAATGCCCGCAAGGTGCGCCGCATCGGCGCGGGGGACCGGGTGCTCGCCGGGTTCGCGGGCGCCACGGCGGACGCGTTCACGCTGCTGGAGCGGCTGGAGGCCAAGCTGGAGCGGTTTCCCAACCAACTGGAGCGGGCCTGCGTGGAACTCGCCAAGGACTGGCGCACCGACCGCTACTTGCGCCGGCTGGAGGCGATGATGGCGGTGGCGGACGCCGACCGCTCCTTCACGCTCACCGGCAACGGCGACGTGCTGGAGCCGGACGACGGGGTGATCGCCATCGGCTCCGGCGGCAACTACGCGCTGTCGGCCGCGCGGGCATTGATGGAGATCGACGGGCTGACGGCCGAGGACATCGCGCGGCGGGCCATGCGGATCGCCAGCGACATCTGCGTCTACACCAACACCAACGTCATCATCGAGACCCTGTAATGGATGTTCCGACCTATTCGCCGCGCGAGATCGTCAGCGAGCTCGACCGGTTCATCGTCGGCCAGAACGACGCCAAGCGCGCCGTGGCCATCGCGCTGCGCAACCGCTGGCGGCGGGCGCACGTGGACGAGGCGATGCGCGAGGAGGTGGTGCCCAAGAACATCCTGATGATCGGCCCCACCGGCTGCGGCAAGACCGAGATCGCGCGGCGGCTGGCCAAGCTCGCGCAGGCGCCGTTCCTGAAGGTGGAGGCGACCAAGTTCACCGAGGTCGGCTACGTCGGGCGGGACGTGGACAGCATCGTGCGCGACCTGGTGGAGGTCAGCATCACCATGCTGAAGGAGTCCTCCCGCAAGGGCGTGCAGGCCAAGGCCGAGCTGCAGGCGGAGGACAAGCTGGTGACGGCGCTGGTGGGCGAGGGCGCCGGCGGGGACACGCGGGCCAAGTTCCGCCGCATGCTGCGGGCCGGCGAGCTGGAGGACAAGGAGGTGGAGGTGCAGGTGGCCGACACCGGCAGCTCCCCCGCGGGCAACCTGGATATCCCGGGAATGCCGCCGGGCCAGATGATCAACCTTGGCGAGATGATGAAGGGCATGATGGGCCGCCAGCAGAAGTCCCGCCGCATGAGCGTGGCGGATGCGCGGGTGGCGCTGACCAAGGACGAGTCGGAGCAGCTGCTGGACACCGAGCAGGTGACCAAGGACGCGGTGGCGCACGCCGAGCAGAACGGCATCGTGTTCCTGGACGAGATCGACAAGGTGTGCGCCCGCAGCGACGGCGGCTTCCGCGGCGGCGACGTGTCGCGCGAGGGCGTGCAGCGGGACTTGCTGCCGCTGATCGAGGGCACCACCGTGACGACGAAGTACGGCCCGGTGAAGACCGACTTCATCCTGTTCATCGCCTCCGGCGCGTTCCACCTGGCCAAGCCGTCCGACCTGCTGCCGGAGCTGCAGGGCCGGTTGCCGATCCGGGTGGAGCTGGCGCCGCTGTCCCGCGCCGACCTGCGGCAGATCCTGGTGGAGCCGGAGCACAGCCTGCTGAAGCAGTACGTGGCGCTGCTGGGCACGGAGGGGGTGACGCTCGACTTCCACGACGACGCGGTGGACGCGCTGGCGGATTTGGCGGCGGACATCAACGAGCGGGTGGAGAACATCGGCGCGCGACGGCTGGCGACGGTGCTGGAGAAGCTGCTGGAGGAGATCAGCTTCACCGCCAGCGACCGCCGGGGCGAGACGGTGGCGGTGGACGCGGCCTACGTGACCGAGAAGGTGGCGCCGCTGGCGTCGCGCGGGGACCTCAGCCGGTTCATCCTGTAGCCGATTGACGAAGGGGGCGGCCAGCGTCACATCGCGGCGATGACCGATCCCTTCGTCCAGCCCGCCGAGCCCACCGCCGCCGACGCCATCTCCGCCATCGGCGACGAGCTGGGCCTGTTCGACGACTGGATGGACCGCTACCAGTTCATCATCGAGCTGGGCCGCAAGCTGCCGGCTTTTCCGCTGGACTGGGCCAACGACGCGCACCGCGTGCCCGGCTGCCAGAGCAAGGTGTGGATGGAGGCGGCCATGCAGGGCCCGGTGCTGCGGCTGGCCGGCGCGTCGGACGCGGCCATCGTGTCCGGCCTGGTGGCGCTGCTGCTGCGGGTGTACTCCGGCCGCACGCCTGCCGAGATCGTCGCCACCGACCCGGTGTTCCTGCGCGAGCTGGGGCTGCTGGAGGCGCTTTCCACCAATCGCGGCAACGGCATCGCCGCCATGGCGCGGGCCATCCGCGAGGCGGCGCAGTCCCAGCTCAAAGCAACGCAACCAGCCTGACCCTGCCCACCGGCGTCAGGGTTGGGCTGTTCACCGGCGCTTTCTTTGCCGCCGCCGCCCTCGTCACCGCCTACCTGCCGCTGTGGATGGCCGACCGGGGCATCGACCCGGCGCTGATCGGCGCCGTGCTGGGCGTGGCCTCCCTAGTACGGCTGCTGGCCGTGCCGCTGTGGGGCGCCGCGGCGGACCGGGTGGGGCGCCGCCGGCCGATGCTGTTGCTCGCCGCCGCCC
>CAXTTH010000200.1:0-4699 GCA_964247035.1 uncultured Acetobacteraceae bacterium | reverse complement strand
GTGCGCCATCGCCTGGGCGACCCGGAGCGCCGCGGCGGGGATGATCGACCGCGCCTTGCTGCCGATGGCGCAGCCGGGCGGCTACGGGCAGGCCCTGCGCGCCCTGCCCTGGCTCCTGCCGCTGCGGGAGGCGATGTCGGTGGCGGTGATGGCGGCGAGCTACCGCAGCCGCAACATCACCTGGCGCGGCTATACGATGCAGGTCGGCGCTGCCCCGCCGATGCGCGATGCCGCCCGCCGCCATGCCGACGAGCTGAACCGCGAAGGCGCGGCGCTGAGCAAGGAGATGCTGCCGGGGGTGACGCTGGCGGCGGAGAGGCGGATGCTCAGTCCATGATCGCCGCGTAGGCCAGCACCCGCAGCTCGCGGCGGACCGGGTAGGCCGAGGACGGCATGAGCTGGGTCAGCAGCACCACGGCCATGTCCTCCGCCGGGTCCACCCAGAAGGCCGTGCTCGCCGCCCCGCCCCAGGCGAACTCGCCCGGCGAGCCGACGATCTGCGCCCGCGCCGGGTCCAGCATGACGGAGAAGCCGAGGCCGAAGCCGATGCCCTCGTAGCTGCTCTCGCTGAAGCGCGGCATGCCCATGGCGGCCATGTCGCCGCGCAGGTGGTTGGCGGTCATCAGCGCGACGGTCTTGCGGCCGAGCAGCCGAGCGCCGTCCAGCTCGCCGCGGTTCAGCATGAACTGGCAGAAGCGCAGGTAGTCGCCCACGGTGGAGACCAGCCCGCCGCCGCCGGAGCAGATGGCGGGCGGGGCGAGGAAGCGGCTGGTCGCCGGGTCGTCCAGCAGCGCCAGGCCGCCATCCTTGCCGCGGCCGTAGTTGGCGGCGAACCGGGCGTGCTTCTGCGCCGGCACGTGGAAGCCGGTATCGACCATGCCCAGCGGCTCGATGACCCGACGCCGCAGGAACTCGTCGAACGGCTCGCCGGACAGGACGGCCACCAGGTGGCCCAGCACGTCGGTGGCGATGCTGTAGTTCCACTCCGCCCCGGGCTGCGCCAGAAGCGGCAGGGCGGCCGCGCGCTCCACCAGCTCGCCCAGGCTGCACTCGGCCGTTTGGAAGTCGATGCCGTGCTCGCGATAGGCCTCGTCCAGCAGGGTGGACTGCATGAAGCCGTAGGTGAGGCCGGAGGTGTGGGTCAGCAGGTCCAGCACGGTGATGCCGCGCAGGGCGGGCACGGTCTCCAGCTTGCCGCGCTGGCCGCCGGACACGACGCGCATGGCGGCGAAGGCGGGCAGGAAGCGGCTGACTGGGTCGTCCAACTGGAACAGGCCCTGCTCGTAGAGCATCAGGATGGCCACGCTGGTGAGCGGCTTGGTCATGGAATAGATGCGCACGATCGTGTCCGACGCCATCGCCGCGCCGGCGGCCCGGTCCGCCAGGCCGCAACTGTGCAGGTGGGCGAGCTGGCCGCGCCGGATGACGGCGGTGGTGAGGCCGGCGAGCTTGCCGTCGTCCACCAGCCGCTGCGCCCAGCCGTCGATGCGAGCCAGCCGCTCGGAGGACAGGCCAACCTGCTCCGGCCCTGTCGCGATCATCATGTCCACCGCCGCCTCCCGTTATGGCCTAGCAAGGCTATACCGGGCGGCGCGGCGCGTCACGGCGGTCAGTAGTAGCGCGGGTATCCGTAGAAGAACGGCGCTCCGAAGGGATAGCCGCCATAGGGGAAGCCGTAGGCGAAACGCGGACCGAAGAAGCCGCCGCCGTAGAAGCCCGGGCCGAAGCCGCGGCCGTAGAATCCGCCGCAGCCGCCCCGGAACCCGCCGTCGCCGCCGTAGCCGCCGCGGCACCCGCCATAGCCGCCGTAGCCGCCCCGGAAACCGCCGTAGCCGCCGCGGAACCCGCCGTAGCCGCCGCGCTGCGCGAGCGCGGGGACGCTGCCGAGGGCGAGCGCCAGGCCCGCCATGCTGAGAAGACGCGCGATCTTTGCCATGGACGCCACCCCTTTCCGGACAGGAGTTGGTTCGGCGACGGCCCGGCCGCAAGCCATGCTTACGTTCCGTGACGATGGCCGGGTCAGGCCGGGGGGATGTCCCGGTAGTACGGCTCCACCGTCCCGCTCAGCTTCATGGTGAGCGGGTTGCCATGGCGGTCGAGCGTCTTGCCGACCGACACGCGGACCCAGCCCTCGCTGACGCAGTATTCCTCGACGGTGGTCTTCTCCACGCCGTTCAGGCGGATGCCGACGCCGCGTTCGAGCAACCGCGCGTCGTGGTGCGGGCTGGCCGGGTTGGTGGACAGGCGATCGGGCGGCACATCGGTCATGGCGACGGCTTACAACGGTTCGCGGCTGGCGGGTAGCGCCAGGGGCCGCCGCCGGCCGTCGCGGACCGTCAGCCCGATCAGCACCGGCATGGCCAGCAGCACCAGGGGGAACTGCACGACCAGCCCGGAGATGATGGCGATCGCCAGCGGCTGCTGCATGCCCGACCCGGCGCCGAGCGCCAGGGCCAGGGGCAGCAGGGTGAGGATCGCCGCCAGGGTGGTCATCGCGATCGGGCGGAAGCGGTTGCGCGCGGCTTCCAGCAAGGCTTGCCGGGGCGGCATGTCCCTGGCCAGGTCCACGTATTCGGAGACCAGGAAGATCGCCATCTCGGCGCCGATGCCGATGATCATCGTCATGCCCATGATCGCCGTGATGTTCAGCTCGATCCCGGTCAGCCACAGGCCGGCGAACACCGCCGTGGTGGACAGCGCGGAGCAGGCCAGCACGATCAGCGGGATCCAGAAGTTCTCGTACAGGAACAGCAGCAGCACGAACTCCGCGGCCAAGGCGGCGGCGAACACGCGCGCCAGGCCGGCGAACGCGATCTGCTGCTGGGCATACAGGCCGCCCAGCTCGTAGCGCACGCCGGGGGGAAGCGCGCCCGGACGCGCCAGCACGGCCTTCACGTCGGCGACGGCGGCGCCGAGCGAGCGGCCTTGCAGCCGGGCGGTGACGGGGACCATCTGCTGCAGGTCCTCCCGGGTGATCTCGGCCTGCCCCGGGGATGCGGAGATGGTGGCGATGCGGCCGAGCGCGAACACGTGGCCGTCCGGCGCCCGGATCGGCAGGCCCGCGAGCTGGTCGTCGAAGCGGCGGTCCGCGGGCGGCAGCCAGACGCGCACGCCGACCTGCTTGACCGTCTCCGGCATCTGGGTGGCGAGCGTGCCTTCGAGGTAGCTTTGCAGCGAGGCTGCGACCATGGAGGCGTCCACGCCCTCGATCGCCGCATGCGCCGGGTCCACCGTGACCGTGCGGCCGTCGCCTGCGATGACGATGCCGTCCTGCACGGACACCACGCCCGGCACCTTGGCGATCGCGGCGGCGAGCGCCGTGGCGGCGGGCGCAAGCTGCGCCGGGTCGTTGGAGAACAGCTTGACCTCGATCGGCTGCGGCACCGCGGTGAGGTCGCCGATCAGGTCCTCCATCAGCTGCGCGGTGGCGATGTGCAGGCCGGGCACGCCCTGGCCGGCCTTGGCCTCCACCTCGGCCATCACCGCCTCGATCGGGCGGCGCGGGCCGCGTTTCAGCAGCACGAAGAAGTCGCCCGTGTTGGGCTCGCTGAGGCCGCCGCCCAGGCCTGCGCCCACCCGGGTGGAGTAGGTCGCGACATCGGGCGTGGCGTGCAGGATGGCGGCGACCTGCGCCAGCTCGCGGCTGGTCTCGGCGAGCGAGGTGCCGGGGGCGGAGCGGAAGTCCAGCACGAAGCCGCCCTCGTCCATCTTGGGCATGAAGCCGCTGCCCACGTTGCTGAAGGCGAACCAGCCCAGCGCCAGCAGCGGCGCCACGCCCAGCAGGAGCAGCCAGGCACGGGCGAACAGCCGCTCCAGCAGCCAGCGATGCGCGCGGCCGACCCGGCCTTCGGGCCCCTCGCCCGGGTCCTTCCAGCGGTGGAAATCGACGATCAGGCGGGTGAGCACGGGCACCGCGAGCGCCGTCAGCGCGTAGGAGATGACCAGGGCGGCGGCCATGGTGAGCGACAGCGCCTTGAAGAACGCGCCCGTCACGCCGGACAGGAACGCGAGCGGCAGGAACACCAGCAGGGTCGCCAGGCTGGACCCGGTCAGCGGCGGCAGGAACTCGATGCCGGCCGCGAGCACCAGGTCGGCGGCGGGCTCCGCCGCCGCGCCGCCGACCCGGCGCGCGAGGTGCTCGATCATGGTGATCACGTCGTCGATCACCAGCCCCACGGCGGCGGCCAGCCCGCCCAGGGTCATGATGTTGAAGGTGAGCCCCAGGCTCAGCAGCAGCAGCACCGTGACCGCCAGCGTGACGGGCACCACCAGCATGGCGACCAAAGTCACCCGCAGGCTGCGCAGGAAGCCCAGCAGCACCAGCGCCGCGAGGCCGAGCCCGATCAGGATCGCGTCCCGCACGCTGCCCGCGGAGTCCGTCACCAGCGTGCTCTGGTCGTACCACGTGACCAGGCGGACCCCGGCGGGCAGGCGGGACTGGAACCCGGCCAGGGCCGCGCGGACCGCGCCAGCGATGGCCACCGTGTTGGCGTCGGGCTGCTGGTAGATCGCGATCTGCACCGCGGGCGCGCCGTCCTCGCCGACCTCGGTGAACTGCGGCGCCACGCCGTCCTGCACCGTCGCCACGTCGGCCACGCGCACCACGCCGCCCGGGCCGCCCTGCAGCACGGTATCTCGCACCTGCGCCACCTGGCGCACGGTGTCGTCCAGCGCCAGCAGCAGCAGCTTGTCATGGTCC
>CAXTTH010000199.1:0-4709 GCA_964247035.1 uncultured Acetobacteraceae bacterium | reverse complement strand
GCCCAATTCGCCTCCCTGTCGCTCGATGCGAACGGCACGCCCGATGCCGCCACGCTGCAGGCGTTGCGCGTGGTCGTGCAGCCGCCCTCCGGCGCCCCGCCCACGACCGCCGTGCTGGCCGGCACGGCCGAGCGCGCCGATGGCCGCATCAAGGCGCACATGGCCATCACTGCGGACCGCCTCGCCCTGGCGGACCTGGGCTCGATCTGGCCGGAGCGGGTCGGCGGCGGCTCGCGGCCGTGGCTGGTGAAGAACCTGACGGAGGGGACGGCGCATGACGGCCGTTTCACTTTCACCATGGAAGGAGCCGACAACGGGACCGGCCTGGCGGTGACGGAATCGGGCGGCTCCGTGACCGCGGACGATGTCACGATCTGGTGGCTGCGGCCCATCGCCCCGGTGGAGCACGTCCATGCGGTCGTGGCCTGGCCCAGGCCGGACATCCTGCTGATCACGGGCAGCACGGGGCGCGAGGCCGGGTTGCAGATCAAGTCTGGCTCCATGCGGATCGACGGGATGAACGTGCACGACCAGACCGGAGCCATCACCGTGGACTTCGGGGGTCCTTTGAGCGGCGTATTCACCCTGCTGAAAACCTCGCCGCTCAAGCTGGCCAGGGAACGGTCGGCGGCGATCAAGGAGCCTGCCGGGGTGATCGCCGCACACGTCACGGTGCAGTTGCCGCTGGAGACCAAGCTGAGGGACGACCAGGTGGCCATCCACGTGAGCGGCCAGGTGGCCAACGCCCACCTCGGCGACATCGCAGGCGGGCGCGACCTGGACGCCGGGCAGCTCGCCTTCGATGTCACCAACGCCGGCATGACCCTGAGCGGCCCGGCGCTGCTGGCCCGCATCCCCGGCAACGTGGCGGCGCAGTTGGACTTCCGCGACGGCCCCGCCGCCGGCGTGACGGAGCACGTCGCGATCCGCCTCGGCCTCACCCCCAAGGATGCGAGGGCGGCCGGGCTGGGTGCGGCTGGGCTGACCGGCGGCAGCCTGGCGGCGGCGATCGACTATGCGGAGCAGCGTGACGGCGCCGCCACCCTCCGGCTCGACGCGGACCTGAAGGAGGCGGCCTTCGTCACCCCGCTGGGCTGGTCCAAGGCCATCGGCACGCCGGGCCGCATCGAGGGGGAGGCCTTGCTGGACCATGGCCGGGTGGTCGGCCTGGAGGGCTTGCGGGCGGAGGCGCCGGGCCTTGCGGTGCAGGCGCGCAGCACGCTGGCAGACGGCCGGCCGTCGGTGGTGCACCTGCTGCGGGGCGAGATCGGCCGCACCAACGCCACCGGCGCCATCACGCTGCCGCAAAAGGAAGGCGAGCCTTACCGCGTCACGCTCGCCGGGCCGCGGCTGGACCTGGAAGGGCGGCTTGCCTCCAAAGACGCGCCAGCCGCCCCTGACACGGACGCCAAGCCGCCCGGTCCGGGCACGCCGTACGTGGTGGACATGCGGTTCGATCATGTCCTGTTCGGCCCAGGCCGGGAGCTGGGCCCGGTGACGCTGGCGGCCAACGGCGTGAGCGGCCGGGTCAACACGGCACGGCTCGCCAGCGACGGGCCGGAGCGGCTGCGCCTTGCCCTCACGAACGCCGGCGCGTCCCGCCGCCTGGACCTGACGGTGGCCGACCTCGGGCTGCTGCTGCGCAAGACCGACCTTGCGACGGAGATGGACGGCGGCGCGCTCACCCTCGATGGCGCGTTCAACGACCGGCTTCTAGGGAGCCCGTTCAGCGGCAAGCTGGACTTGCAGGCGTTCAAGGTGCGCAGCGCCCCGGTGATGGGCAAGGTGCTGCAGGCTGTCACGCTCTATGGCCTGGTCGATGCGCTGCGAGGGCCGGGCCTGGTGTTCGATCGGATGGCGACCTCGTTCCGCCTGCAAGGCCCGGTGCTGGCGGTGGAGAACGCCCGCGCCTTTAGCTCCTCGCTCGGCCTCACCGCGAAGGGCAGCCTCGACTTCGGCCGCAAGCTGGTGAACCTGCAAGGCACGGTGGTGCCGGCCTATTTCTTCAACTCGCTGCCGGGCCGCATGCCGCTGCTCGGCAAGCTGTTCAGCCCGGAGCAGGGCGGCGGCGTGTTCGCGGCCACCTACGGCCTGCACGGGCCGCTGACGAACCCGGCGGTGTCCATCAATCCGCTCTCGGCCCTGGCGCCAGGGTTCATGCGGCAGTTGTTCAACCTGTTCTGAGCCGTTTCAGGCCTGGCGTGCCGCAGCCCCCAGGACCACCATGCCGAACCCGGCGGCCACGACCGTGACCACCAGCAGCTCCAGCCGCAGCCGCGAGCCAACCGCGTCCGCCTCGTGCTCCAGCTCCGCATGCATGGTCGCCCGCGCTGCGGCCACACGGCCCGCCAGCGGCCCGTCGCCGTCGATCACGGCGGCGGCGCTGTCGTCCAGCCGGTCCCGCAGGGGTTCCAGGGCGACCTTGCCGCCGTCCGTGGCCAGCGCCTCGTCCAGCGCCGCATCCCGCGCCATCGCGCGTTGCAGCGGCAACGGGGCGGCATAGCTGGCGAACACGCCGATCAGCCCGACCACGGCGAACGCCATGGCGAGGAACGCCATCCAGGCCGCGCTGTTGCGTCTCATCGCCGGGTCCTTGAGGCAAAGAGCCGTCATCCGCCCTGCCGCCCATGGCGTCAACGGCCGCCCCTTGGCTTGACACCGGCGGGCACGGCCGGTATCCGCACGCCTCCGTTTGACTGAGTTCGCAGCCATGAAGATCCGCAACAGCCTGAAGTCGGCCAAGCTCCGCGACAAGAACTGTCGCGTGGTGCGCCGCCGTGGCCGGGTCTATGTGATCAACAAGAAGAATCCGCGGATGAAGGCTCGGCAGGGCTGACCATCGGGACGCGTCCCGAGCCGCAAGCCAAGCTGGCATCCGGTCGCCGCCGCTGCATCAGGGCAGGCTCCGCAGGCAGGCCATCGCGGCCGGGACGTTACTTGCCGCATTGAGCGGGAACCCTCATGTTCAGCGCATAAAAACGCTGGAGGGTGCCATGCTCGCCTTGCCCGAACCAAAACCGGACGTGCTCGCGCGGCGGGACGAGATCGTGGCCGGGCTGCGTGCGCTCCTGCCAGCCAGCGGAGTGATCTCAGAGACGTTGCTGCTGCGGCCCTACGAAACCGACGGGCTTTCCGCCTACCGCCAGGCGCCGCTCGCCGTGGCGCTGCCGGAAACCACCGAGCAGGTCGCGGCTGTGCTGGCGCTGTGCCACCGCATGGGCGTGCGGGTCGTGCCGCGCGGCGCCGGCACCAGCCTGGCCGGCGGCGCGATGCCATTGGCGGATGCGGTGGTGGTGGGCCTGATGCGGATGAACCGCATCCTGGACATCGACTATGCGGACCGCTGCGCCACCGTGCAGGCCGGCGTCACCAACATCGGCATCACCCAGGCCGTGGCGGGCCAGGGCTTCTTCTACGCGCCGGACCCGTCCTCCCAGCTCGCCTGCATGATCGGCGGCAACGTCAACATGAACTCGGGCGGCGCGCACTGCCTGAAATACGGCGTCACCGCCAACAACCTGCTCGGGCTGACGGCGGTGACCATGGAGGGCCACGTGCTGCACATCGGCGGCGCGCACGTGGACGCGGCGGGCTATGACTGGCTCGGCCTGCTCACCGGCAGCGAGGGCCAGCTTGCGGTGGTGACGGAGGTGGTGGTGCGCATCCTGCGCGCGCCGGAGGGGGCGCGGGCGATGCTGGCCGCGTTCAGCTCCAACGAGGTCGCCGGCCAGTGCGTGGACGCCATCATCGGCTCCGGCATCATCCCAGTGGCGCTGGAGTTCATGGACCGCCCGGCCATCCATGCCTGCGAGGCCTTCGCCCATGCCGGCTACCCGCTGGACGCGGAGGCCATGCTCATCATCGAGGTGGAAGGCAGCGTGGCGGAGCAGGACGACCTGCTGGGCCGCATCAAGGCGCTGTGCGAGCCGTTCGCGCCGCTCAGCATGAAGGTGTCGCAGTCCGCCGAGGAGAGCCTGGCGATCTGGAAGGGCCGCAAGGGCGCGTTCGGCGCCGTGGGGCGGATCAGCCCGGACTACCTGTGCATGGACGGCACCATCCCCACCAGCCAGTTGCCGCACGTGCTGCGCCGCATCGGCGAGATGAGCGACCAGTACGGGCTGAAGGTCGCCAACATCTTCCACGCCGGCGACGGCAACCTGCACCCGCTCATCATGTTCGACGCCAATGACGACGCGAGCTTCCACGCGGCGGAGTCGTTCGGCGCGGACATCCTGAAGCTGTGCGTGGAGGTGGGCGGTTGCCTGACCGGCGAGCACGGCGTCGGCATCGAGAAGCGCGACCTGATGGGCGTGCAGTTCTCCGAAGCAGAGCTGGAGCGGCAGCGCGAGCTGAAGTCGGCGTTCGATCCGGAATGGCTGCTGAACCCGGCCAAGGTGTTCCCGCTCAAGCCGGAGACACCCCGGCTGGCGGCTTGAGCGTGCCCCGGCCCCTCACCCAACCCTCTCCCACAGGGAGAGGGCTTTTCCTTCTCCCTCTCCCGCCTGCGGGAGAGGGCCGGGGTGAGGGCGTGCGCGCCCCGTGAACGACGCCGTCACCCTGCACCCCTCCGAAGCGCCCGCTGACGAAGCCGGCGTCGCCCAGGCGGTCGCTGCCGCCTACGCCGCCCACGAGCCCATCCTGGTCGAGGGCGCCGGCACCAAGCGGGCCATGCTCCGCCCCGTCCAGGCGGCGCGGTCCCTGTCCACCCG
>CAXTTH010000198.1:0-4734 GCA_964247035.1 uncultured Acetobacteraceae bacterium | reverse complement strand
GACCTGACCAGTCCCAGCCTTGAGCAAACCCCGCAGGTTCGGCACCCGGGAGCGGAGCGAGCGGTAGCGTGCAGACGCAATATGCATCGTTGTCACGATGCGGCTTGTAAGCCGGATTCGGGGCGGGCTAGGCTTGCAACGTGGCCATCCAGTTTGCCCGTGCGCGCTACATTTCCCGCAGCTCCGGCGGCAGCGCGATCCGCTCGGCCGCCTACAATGCCCGGGAGGCGATCGAGGCCGAGCGGACTGGCGAGCTGTATTACTTCAAGCACCGGGACGCGCCCGAGCACCATGAGGTGCTGCTGCCCGAGGGAGCGGACGAGCGATTTAGGGATTGCGGGGTGCTGTGGAACACCGCCGAGGCAGCCGAGAAGCGCCGCGACGCCCAGGTCGCGCGGGAGATCGTGCTGGCGCTGCCGGCGAATGCCGGGCTGACGGATGAGGACCGGATCGCCCTCGCGCGCTCCTTTGCCGCTGAGCATTTCGTGTCGAAAGGCCTGGCGGTGCAGCTGGACGTGCATCGCCCGCACGTCGAGGCAGGCGAGGGGCACCCGGAGGACGGGACGGTCAACTGGCACGCCCACCTGCTGATCACCACGCGCCGGATTGAGGGCGACCGCTTTGCCGCCAAGAAGGCGCGCGACCTGGATCCGGCCATGCGCTCGGCGGCGGGCAAGAGCTTCGTGGCGGACGGCGAAGCCTGGGGTGAGCTATGGCGGGCGCATCAGGACCGGTACTTCCGCGAGCACGGGTTGGACGTCCGGGTGGACGCCACGGCGGCCCACACGGGCGAGCATATCGGCCCGGTGCGGATGCGCCGCGTGGACTCTGCCGCGGTCGAGCGGGCGGAGGCGCTGCGGCGGGCCAACGAGGACGCCGCGCGCGACCCGGCGCAGGTGCTGGCGGCGCTGACCCGCAACAACGCGACGTTCAGTGAACGCGAGCTGGACCGCTATTTGTCCAAGCACCTGGAAGCGGACGAGGAGCGGGCGGCGGCCAAGACGGCGGTGTTCGCACATGCAGACGTGGTGGCATTGCACGACCGGGCGACCGGCGAGGCGGTGGAGCGGTGGACGACGCGGATCGTGCGCGCACAGGAATTCTCGGCGCTGGCTGCCGGCGCGGCAATCGCCGGTGCAGGACACCATCACGCGCTCGCGGCCGGGCCTGCGGCAGCGGCAGCCGCTTCCCGCAACCTACGCGACGATCAGCATGCGGCGTTTGAGCATGCGGTTGCGGCGGGCGGCCTCAAGGTGATCGAGGGCCGGGCGGGGACCGGCAAGAGCTACACGCTGCAGGCGGTGCGGGAGGCGCACGAGCGGGCGGGCGACCGGGTGATCGGCTTGGCGCCGACCAATGCCGTGGCGCAGGATTTGGGCAAGGAGGGCTTCGCTGAGGCGAGCACGGTGCATGCCGCGCTGTTCCGGATGAAGAACGGCCGCACCGCCTGGGACCGTCGCACCGTGGTGGTGGTCGACGAGGCGGCGATGCTCGACAGCCACGTGACGGGCGAGCTGCTGGACGCGGTGCGGGCCGCCGGCGCCAAGGTGATCCTGGCCGGGGACGACCGCCAGCTCGCCTCCATCGAGCGCGGCGGCTTGTTCACCGAGCTGAAGGCGCGGCATGGCGCCGCGGCAATCGTGCAGGTGACGCGGCAGCGCGACGTCTGGCAGCGCGAAGCGGCGCGCGACCTGGCCGAGGGGCGCTTCGTCGAGGCGGTGACGGCGTTCGACCGGCACGGCGCGATCACCTGGGCGCCGGACCAGGATGCGGCCCGGGCAGCGCTGGTGGCGGCGTGGAAGCGAGATGCGGACGACAAGTCGGGCAGCACGCGGTTCGTGTTCGCCTACACCAACCAGGACGTGGACGTCTTCAACCTCGATTTGCGCGCGGTGTGCCGGGAGCGGGGCGAGTTGGCCGGCGACGACGTGCGGTTCGAGACCAAGCATGGCACTTTGCCGTTCGCGGTGGGCGACCGGGTGCAGTTCACCGACACCCTGAAGGCGGCGCGGCTCTACAACGGCAACGTCGGCACCGTCACCGCGATCGACGCGGGGACGGGCGAAATCCGCGCCGTGCTGGACGGGCACGCGGCCGGCGGCGGTCGGGAGGTGAGCTGGTCGGCGCAGACGTTCGACGGGTTCCGGCACGGCTACGCGGGAACAATCTACAAGGGCCAGGGCAAGACCCTGGACCACACCTATCTCTACCACACGCATCACTGGCGCTCGGCGGGGAGCTACGTGGCGCTGACCCGGCAGCGGGAGTCGGCGCAGGTGTTCGTGGCGACCGACACGGCGCGCGATGCGGCGCAGCTAGCGCGGCAGATGGCCCGGGGCGAGATCAAGGCCGCCTCCGTCGCGTGGGCCACGGCGGACGAGATGGCGGCGGCTGGGCTGGCAGCGCGGGTGCGGGCGTTGCGGGCTCGGGTGTTGCAGCTGCACGCCGGCACGGCACAGGCGCTCCGGGACCATAGAGAGCAGGCTGAGCAGCGCAGGGCCGCCGGCGACGTGCCCAGCCTGCAGCGTCGGTTTCGGCATGGCCGGGTCATTGGGTTGTTGCACAGCGCCCTAGACGCATCGGCGCGGCTGATGGAACGACATGACGCGGCGTTCGAGCGCATGGCAGGGCTGGTGCAGCTGCTGCCGCAGGCGCTGAAGCTGGTGACGGGCCGGGCGGCCGAGCGCGCGCTGCAGGCGAAGATCAAGGCGGGGATGGCGGGTATGCGGGAACGCCACGCCCAGCATTTGCGACAGCAGGCAGAGGCGGCACGGGACGACCGGGCGCGCGTGGCCGTGGCCACCTGGGAGAGCCTGATCCGGGCGCATCACGCGGCGCTGCCCGGGATCGAAGCCGATCCTGGCCTAAAGGGCACCCGGGAGCAGTTGCTGCGATTTGCCCAGGCCGCAACCCTCAACCCGGAGGTGGTTCACGCGCTGACCACGCGTGGCGCGGAGTTCGGGATGGAGAAATGCCCGAACCTGGCCCGGGTGTTGGCCGACCCGTCACCGAAGCAGGCATTGACGGTGATGCTGGCCGGGTGGGAGGCCGATCAACGGGCCAAGCTGAAGGCGGAGGCGGACCGCAAGGCCGAACTGGAGGCGAAGCAGCGGCCGCGGCGCGGCATGAGCCCGTCACCCTGGTGAGCGACAAGGTGGAGGCCGAAATCTTCGGCCTGATGACCGCAGCGCAGGACCAGCAGACGGCGGTGCAGACAGCACTGGCGCGGCTGGCGGCGCAGGAGGCGGCGCTGAAGGAGGAGCGGCGGCTTTTGGCCGAGACGCTCGCGGCGGTGCAGAACCAGCTGGCGTTGGCGCGCAGGGCGGCCGAGGACATCGGGCCAGAATTGCAACGCGGGACGGATCGCGCCGTGCGTGCGGCGGTGGCCGACAGCCTGGCCGGGGCAGGCGCCGCGGCGGCTCAGGCCATGGCGACTTCGGCGGGGCCGGTGGTGGACCGGCTTGCCGCGGTGGTGGCCAAGACCGAGGCCATCGGACCCGCACTGCGGCAGGCGGTGGGATGGATCACCTGGCGGCTGCTGGGCCGGTTGGGCGCCGTGGTGCTGGTGCTGCTGGCGCTGACGGTGGGGACCCGCATCGGCCTGGAAGCCTGGACAGATCATGGCCTGGGGTTGGCCCAGGCGGAGAGCAGCCTGCTGGAAGCAAAGATCGCTGGCCTGCAGAACACCCGCGACATGCTGGAGCGCGCCGGGGCGAAGGCGGGAATGAGCAAATGCGGGCCGAGCGCCCGGTTGTGCATCCGGGTGGACGAGGGGGCAGGCTCCTTTGGCGAGCAGGCTGACTACCGCGTCATCCGGGGCTACTAACCTCAATCCCGAACGGAGCGTGCATGGACGGGCAGGAGGCAGCGGCGGCGATCGTCGAGGCGGTCAGCGGCCTCGAACAGGCCCTCGGCGGTGTGACGCAGGTTTTGACTCTGCACAGCCATATGTTGGCCGAGCTGCTCGTCTTGGCCCGGGAGAAGCCCCGGAGGAGTCGGAGCTGGAGACGCTCATCAAGGCGCTGGTCGCTCGGCTCGACGCGCAAAGTAGCACGCTGAACCGGATCGAGAAGGGGATCGAGACGTTCAACGCCACACTTGCACAGGGAGGTATGGCACCGTAGCTCGGCGAGCTGGACCTCTCGGCAGCGCAAGGGCGTAACGCGGCCGGACCGGCACAGCAGGCAACACTCCCCAAGTTCTGTCGTTGCAGGAACACGAGGCGCAGCCGTTCCTGAACGGACTGGCAACCTGCCGCTTGCGTGTCTACCATGTATAGATACAGAGAGGCAGGCGCGATGCAGGGCGTGGTGAGAAAGTGGGGCAACAGCGCTGCGGTACGCATTCCGACTGCCGTGCTGGAGGCGGCGCAGGTGCACCTGGACCAGCCGGTCGATGTGCGGGAGGAGGGCGGTCGGATCGTCATCGAGCCGCTTCGCCCGACGCGCTACGATATCGATGCCCTGGTGGCCGGCATCACGGATGAGAACCGCCATGACCCGGTCGAGATGGGGCCGGCGATTGGGCGAGAGACTTGGTAAGGGTGCCCAGTTACGTGCCGGATGCCGGCGACGTTGTTTGGCTCGAGTTCGATCCGCAGGCGGGGCACGAACAAGCGGGCCATCAGCCAGCGGTGGTGCTCAGCCCAGCCAGCTATAACGGCCGGGCCGGCATGATCGGCGGCTGAAACGTCTCTGGACGTGCCGGCCTGGATCGGCTCCCTTTCCCGTGTCG
>CAXTTH010000197.1:0-4745 GCA_964247035.1 uncultured Acetobacteraceae bacterium | reverse complement strand
GCCTGCCGCAGCCCGTCGGCATGGCCGATGACGGTGCGCGCCAACTGCTCGGTCCGCGCGTTCGGCCATTCCGTCACCCGGCCCAGCATGCCCAGCGCGAGGTCGATCTGCTCCACCGCGCCGTGCGCCCAGCCTTCCAGGGCGGCGGCATCGACCAGCTCGGGGGCGAACGCCGGGTCCTCGCTGGGCGAGGCGAACACGGCGTGCAGCTCGCCCAGGCGCTTGCCGATGGCGGCGGCGAACACGTCGTAGGCGGCGAAGGCGTCGGCCTCGTTCTCGCCCTTCTCCTCCGCGTCCGTGACGGTGGCGCTGGTGAGGTCGTCGATCGTGCGTTCCAGGAACTCCAGCGTCCAGCCCCAGCCGTCGCCCTGGTTGCGCACGAAGCCCTGCACCAGGCCCAGCGTGTTGGGCGTGCCGTCCGGGTCCACCCGCACCACCTCGCCGTACAGCGGGGCGGTGTTGCCGAAGCCGCGCTCGGTCAGGAAGCGGGTGATCTCGCCCTCCGGATGCACCCCCGGGGCGACCCGGCGCACCACCTTCATCACCACCGCGTCGCCGATGATGAGCGAGGAGTTGGACTGCTCGGCCGACAGCCGGCGGATTTCCGCATCCTCCGCCAGCTCCAGCCCCGCCATCAGCGAGGTCGGCCGGAACTCCAGTTGGCCGCCCTCGAACGTCACCACCGAGCTTTGCCGCAGGTTGCGCAGCATGGCGCGGGCAAACACGTCGATCGCGAAGGCGTCCGTCAGGTAGCCGACGCGCGGCCCGAGCCGGACGCGGGCGAGGGCGAGCTGGGAGGGCAGGTTGCCGACCGACTCGTCATCCCACACCACGCCCAGCGGCAGGGCGTAGCGCTCCGTGCGGTCGCCGAACTGCGCCTCGACCTCGGCCAGGAACATCGGGTCCGGCGTCGAATGCACGCGGGCGAAGTAGGCGACGCTCACGCCGGTCAGCTTCTCGGTCTTGGAGGCGAACCAGCGCCGCTTGGGCAGGTAGGCCGGCAACGCCTCCTTCTCCAGGATGGAGCGGCCGTAGCCCGGGCGCACCTCCTCGACGGAGTTGCGCAGCACGATGGTGGCGAACTCGGGCATGCCTTCCGGCTGCGGGGTGTGCCATGCGGGCATTTGCGCGTCCGATGCGATCTGGAACCAATAGAAAGTGAAGGGTGGCAAGGTCAGCAGGTAAGGCAGTTGGCCGATGTTGGGGAACACCGAGCCGCCGACGATATCGACCAGCACCCGGCCCTGGAACGCCGACAGGTCCAGCTCCACCGCCTGCGCCGAGCGGGACAGGTTGGAGACGCACAGGATGGTCTCCTGCTCGCCGCCCTCCGGCCCCCACTCGCGCAAGTAGGCCAGCACCTTGCGGTTGCTCGGGTACAGGAAGCGCTGCGTGCCGCGGCCGAACGCCTTGTGGTTCTGCCGCACCGCCAGCATCCGCCGCATCCAGTTCAGCAGCGAGTACTGGTCGCTGGCCTGCGCCTCCACGTTGACGGCGGAGAAGCCGTAGATCGGGTCCATGATGGGGGGCAGCACCAGCTTGGCCGGGTCGGCGCGGGAGAAGCCGCCGTTGCGGTCCACCGACCACTGCATCGGCGTGCGCACCCCGTCGCGGTCGCCGATGAAGATGTTGTCGCCCATGCCGATCTCGTCGCCGTAGTAGATCACCGGCGTGCCCGGCATCGACAGCAGCAGCCCGTTCATCAGCTCGATCCGCCGGCGGTCCCGCTGCAGCAGCGGCGCCAGGCGGCGGCGGATGCCGAGGTTGAGCCGGGCGCGGCGGTCGGCGGCGTAGGTCTCCCACAGGTAGTCGCGCTCGCCGGAGGTGACCATCTCCAGCGTCAGCTCGTCATGGTTGCGCAGGAACACCGCCCACTGGCAGTTGGACGGGATGGCCGGCGTCTGCCGCATGATGTCGGTGATCGGGAAGCGGTCCTCCCGCGCGATGGCCATGTACATGCGCGGCATCAACGGGAAGTGGAACGACATGTGGCACTCGTCGCCTTCGCCGAAATAGACCTGGGCGTCTTCCGGCCACTGGTTCGCCTCGGCCAGCAGCATCCGGCCCGGCGCGTGGATGTCCAGCTCGGCGCGTATCTTCTTCAGGATGGCGTGGGTCTCGGGCAGGTTCTCGTTGTTGGTGCCCTCGCGCTCCACCAGGTAAGGCACCGCGTCCAGCCGCAGCCCGTCGATGCCGAGGTCCAGCCAGAAGCGCATGACGGAGAGCACCTCCTCCATCACCGCCGGGTTGTCGAAGTTGAGATCCGGCTGGTGGGAGAAGAAGCGGTGCCAGTAGTACTGCTCCGCCGTGTCGTCCCAGGTCCAGTTGCTCTTCTCGGTGTCGGTGAAGATGATCCGGGTGCCGGCGTATTTCTCGTCCGTGTCGGACCAGACGTAGAAGTCCCGTTCCGGGCTGCCCTTCGGCGCGGCGCGGGCGCGCTGGAACCACGGGTGCTGGTCCGAGGTGTGGTTGATCACCAGCTCGGTGATCACGCGCAGGCCCCGCTCGTGCGCCGCCTGCACGAAGGCTTGCGCGTCGGCCAGGGTGCCGTAGTCCGGATGCACCCCGCGGTAGTCGGCGATGTCGTAGCCGTCGTCCCGCCGCGGCGACGGATAGAACGGCAGCAGCCAGATGGCGGTGACGCCGAGGTCGGCGATGTAGTCGAGCTTGCCCAGCAGGCCGCGGAAATCCCCCGTGCCGTCGTTGTCGCCATCGAAGAAGCTCTTGAGGTGGAGCTGGTAGATGATGGCGTCCTTGAACCAGCTCGGGTCCTCGGCGTCGGCTGCGGCGGTGACGGCGGGTTGGACGGCGGTGTCGGGCAATCGGACCTCGGTTCAGGAGAGCAGGCGGATGGACCAGGCGGCATAGGGGCGGCTGGGGTCGAGCCGGACGGACTGCTGCTTGCCGCGCCAGGTCGTCCGAGTCCCGTCTAGCACGTCTTCGGCCTCGAAGGGGGCGTTCTCATCGGCGTCCCACAGCCAGAACGGGAACTCCCATCCGGTCGCCTGCGGCTGGTCCGGGTCGAACGAGATGGCCACCACCACGACGTTGCTGCGGTCGGGCGTGGCCTTCATGAACACGCTCACCGCGCCGTTGCCAGCCGCCAGGAAAGTGGTGTTGAGGTGGGTGCGGAAGGCCGGGTTGGCCCGGCGCATGCGGTTCAGCGCCGTGATCTCGGGCACGATGTTGCCCGGGCGGTCCCAGTCCCAGGCGCGCACCTGGTACTTCTCGCTGTCCAGGTACTCCTCCTTGCCGGGCACCGGCGCGCCCTCGCACAGCTCGAAGCCGTTGTACACGCCCCACAGCCCGGACAGCGTGGCCGCCAGCGCCGCGCGGACCAGGTAGGCCGAGCGCCCGGCGCCTTGCAAGTACAGCGGGTTGATGTCCGGCGTGTTGACGAAGAAATGCGGGCGGAAGAACTCGCGCGGCCCGGGCTGGCCCAGCTCCGTGAGGTAGGTCTCCATCTCCTGCTTGGTCTCGCGCCAGGTGAAGTAGGTGTAGGACTGGCTGAACCCGACCTTGGCCAGGCGGTACATCACCTTGGGCCGGGTGAACGCCTCGGCCAGGAACACCGCGTCCGGGTAGCGTTCCCGCACGGCGCCGATCATCCACTGCCAGAACGGCAGCGGCTTGGTGTGCGGGTTGTCCACCCGCACCAGCCGGACGCCCTGCTCCATCCAGAACATCACCGCCTCCGCCAGCGCCACCCACAGCCCGGGGATGGCGTCGGCCGCGTAGAAATCGACGTTGACGATGTCCTGGTACTTCTTCGGCGGGTTCTCGGCGTACTTCATCGAGCCGTCCGGCCGCCAGTCGAACCAGCCGCGGTGCTGCTTCAGCCACGGGTGGTCGGGCGAGCACTGGATGGCGAAGTCGATGGCGATCTCCAAGCCCTGCTCCGCGGCGGCGGCGATCAGGTGCCGGAAATCCGCCAGGCTGCCCAGCTCGGGGTGCAGCGCGTCGTGCCCGCCATCCTCCGAGCCGATCGCGTACGGGCTGCCCGGGTCGCCCGGACCCGGCGTCAGCGTGTTGTTCGGCCCCTTGCGGTTGGTGCGGCCGATCGGGTGGATCGGCGGGAAGTACAGCACGTCGAACCCCATGGCGCGCACCCGGGCCAGGTGGCGCTCCACGTCGCGGAACGTGCCGTGGCGCGCCGGATCGCCGCTCATCGAGCGGGGGAACACCTCGTACCAGGCGGCGAAGGCAGCGCCGGGGCGCTCGGCGTCGATGCGGATCGGGCGGGGCAGCAGCGCCGCCTGCGGCCGGTCGTCGGCCTGCGCCATCAGCTCCGCCATCTCCGGCGACAGGAAACGCGCCAGCTTGGCCGCATCGTCCGCCGCCTCCAGCTCGACGACCGCCGCTTGCAGCGTGGTGCGCAGGCTGCCCTGCGCCCGCTGGGCGGTGCGCCCCAGCAGCGCCATGCCCTCGCGCAGCTCCAGCGCCACGTCCAGCTCGGCGGCGCTCTTCTTGGCGATCTCGTCGCGGTAGCTGGCAAAGGCGTCGCGCCAGGCCTGCACGCCGTACTCGTAGCCGCCGATCCGGGTCAGCGGCAGCTCCGCCACGAACCGGTCGTTGCCGGCCGGCGTCATGCGGACCTCGTGGTGCGCCTTGCTGCCGGGCTCGCGCCAGTGCAGCGCCACGCCCAGCTTGTCGTGCCCGTCGCACACCACGTCCACCGCCACCGCCACCGCCTCGCCCACCAGCCGCTTGACCGCGAGCGAGCCGTCCTCGACGCACGGGGAAGG
>CAXTTH010000196.1:0-4757 GCA_964247035.1 uncultured Acetobacteraceae bacterium | reverse complement strand
GAGCTGGGCCGTGCTGCACGCGCTCGGCCTGCCGGTGAGCCTGGTGCAGGCGGTGATCGTGGAGGCGCTGGGCATGGCGGCGCGCAGCGCCGGGTTCGCGGTGCCGGGGGCGCTGGTGGTGCAGGAAGCCGGGTTCGCGCTGGCCGCGGCGGCGGTCGGGCTGCCGCAGACGGCGGGAGTGTCGCTGTCGCTGGTCAAGCGGGTGCGGGAGGTGGTCGTCGGGCTGCTGGGGCTGGCGCTGTGGCAAGTGGAGCGGGCGCAACGCTTGCCGGCCTGACGAGCCGCCCCTCTGTTGCAAGCCGCCTACGGGTGACGGCCAGTGATGCTGCACTGCCACATCCTTGGGGTAAAAACTTTCGGACCCGAAGACTGACCTATCAGCCCGGTCAAAGACCTGTGACAGTTGCGCCAACAAAGATAGCCCGTCAGCCCGCACGCAACCCTTCTGGACCTGGAGTTGTGCGCAGTGAAGATGATCTCGAAGCTTGCTGTCCCCGCCGCCTGCTTGGCGATGGCGCAATCTGTGGCCTTTGCGCAGGAACCAGCCCCGGTGCCCTTGGGCAGCCCTGGGGCGCCCTACGTAGGCCTCGGCGGCGCACTCTCCATCCTGCAGAACATCCACGTGCATCCGATGGATTTCCCGCAATCGCCGGGCCGAGCGCAGGAACGCTTCAAGATTGGCGGGGCTGGGGCGGCCGTGGCGGGCTACGCGTTCGGCAACGGCTTCCAGGTCGAGGTCGAGGGCGCTTACGAGTTCAATGACATCAACAAGCTCTCGCCCGTGTCGCCGCCCGGCAAGCAGACCGGCAACCAGCAGTCATATGGCGCTTTCATCAATGGCGAGTACGTCATCGACCTGCCGAGCATGGGCATGGACATCGGTTTCGTGAAACCGTACGTCGGCCTGGGCGTGGGCGTGCTGTGGACGCACGCGACGTTACCGGCAGTGCTGGGCAATGGATTTGCCGTCCACCACATCGGCGGCACCAGCGGGCCGAACTTCGCCGCGCAATCGATCCTTGGACTGGTCTTTCCGATACCTGCCGTTCCTGGGCTGGCGGCGTTCACGCAATACAACTTCGTTGGGATCCCTGACCCGACCGTCTTGAAAAGCAATTTCTACACGTCGAGCGGCCTCAGCAAGGGCAACATCAAGCTGTCGCCCGAGTTCCTCCACCTGTTCGTCGTCGGCGTCGCCTACGCGTTCGGCTCGCCACCGCCTCCCCCGCCGGCCACGCCGGTCCCAGTCGCCAGCCCGCCGGTGCAGCCGACCCGCACCTACCTGGTGTTCTTTGACTGGGATCGTGCGGACCTGACCGACCGTGCCCGGCAGATCGTCGCCGAGGCTGCCGCCGCCTCCACCCGGGTGCAGACCACCCGCATCGAGGTCAACGGCTACACCGACTTGTCTGGCGCCGCTTCCTACAACCAGGGCTTGTCGGTCCGCCGCGCGAAGACCGTGCAGGCCGAGCTGGTGCGGGACGGGGTTCCAGCCGGCGAGATCACGGTGCAGGGCTTCGGCGAGAGCAACCCGCTGGTCCACACGGCGGCGGGCGTGCGCGAGCCGCAGAACCGCCGGGTGCAGGTCATCCTGAGATAGGCCGCAGCGGGTTCGCCCTGGGCCGCTGGCTTGCCGGCGGCCCCGCTTCAGGCGGCGGACTGCCTGGCGCATCGGCGGCGCCCTGAGCGGCGGTCAGGCCCGGCACACGCTGGGCAGCGGCAGCCAGGAGAACAGCGGGGAATGGTGGATGGTGGCCTCCGCATTCAGGCGCATGCCATGCAAGCCCACCATCAGCACGGCTGCAACGGCGGCGACCCGGAGGCTGCGCAGGGGCGGGCGCGGCCCGGCGATGGCCAGCATCATAGCCACCCCGAGCAGGCCGACCGCGCCGCCCACCAGCACCTCCGCCACGTCGTGCGCGTGGACGGCGATGCGGGTGACGGCGAACAGCGCCGCCACGGCAAGCGGCCATCCGGCCAAGGCCGCGGGCGGAAGCCGGCCACACAGCAGCAGCAGGCCGCCGCCATAGATCGCAGCCGAGGCGGCGGTGTGGCCGCTGGGGCTGTGCACGCCGGTGAAGGCGAGCGGGACGGCGCAGGCGAAGCAGACATATTTCAGCAGGGCCATGCCGCCGAGCACGCCGCCCACGCCCAGCAGCCAGCCCGCCAGGCCACGCCACCATCTGGACGCGCCGAGCGCCAGCGCCATCCACGCCGCCAGGGGCAGCAGCACCGCCTGGTCCGCGAAATCCGTGATGAAGCTCAAGGACGGTCAGCGATGGCGGCGCGCGTGGGTGAAGGCGGGATAGGCGTGACGGCCGGCGCTGCGCCGCGAATGGGCGTGAAAGGGCACGCGCCCGTAATGCCGGCCTGATCCGTGGTAGATGGCCCGGCGGCCGTAGCTGCGCCGGGCGTAGCCGTGGCGGATGAGGCTTCGGCGAGCGTAGCTCTGCCGGGCGTAGCCGTGCCGGGCTTCGCCGCCGCCGGGCGGCGTCGCGGTGAGCGCCTCCAGCGAGAGCCTGTCCCCGCCCTCCTGCGCCTGCCCCGGAAGCGGCAGGGCACTTGCCAGGAGCAAGGCGAGGAACAGCACGTGTCGCATGGCGGAGGCACCCCGGGGCGGAATTGCCGCCGCACTACAAGGCTGCCGCTTGCCGCGCAATCTTGACGCATCCGGCCTGCGCGCTCATACCCTGGCCCATGGTGCCCAGCACCACGCCCTACGGGGCGCCGCCGCTCCGCGATGGTCGCGCAGCGGCGCGTTTTGCGTTGTGGAGTGCGCGATGTTCGACAGCCTGTCGAGCAAACTGAACGGGGTCTTCGAGGGGCTGCGCAAGCGCGGCCGCCTGTCCGAGATCGACATCGCCGAGGCGCTGCGCGAGGTCCGCCTGGCGCTGCTGGAAGCCGACGTAGCGCTGCCGGTGGTGAAGGACTTCATCGCCAAGGTGCGCGAGCAGGCCACCACCATCGAGGTGCTGGACAGCGTGGCGCCGGGCCAGCAGGTCATCAAGGCGGTGAACGACGTCATGGTGGAAGCGCTGGGCGGCGCTGGCGCCGTGCCGCTGAACCTGGCCGCGGCGGCCCCCGTGCCGATCCTGATGGTGGGGCTGCAAGGCTCCGGCAAGACCACGACTTCGGCCAAGATCGCGCTGCGGCTGGCGCAGCGCGACAAGAAGCGGGTGTTGCTGGCCTCGCTCGACACGCAGCGGCCGGCGGCGCAGCTGCAACTGCAGCAACTGGCGCAGCAAGCCCGGGTGGCGAGCCTGCCCATCGTGCCGGGGCAGACCCCGGTGGAGATCGCCCGGCGCGCCATGGAGGCCGGCCGCCGCGAGGTGTACGACGTGGTGATCCTGGACACCGCCGGCCGCCTGTCGATCGACGAGGCGCTGATGGGCGAGGTGCGCGCCATCCGCGAGGCGACGCAGCCGGCCGAGACGCTGCTGGTGGTGGATGCGATGACCGGGCAGGACGCGGTGAACACCGCCCGCGCGTTCAACGAGGCACTGGGCATCACCGGCATCGTCATGACGCGGATGGACGGCGACGCCCGCGGCGGCGCGGCGCTGTCCATGCGGGCGATTACCGGGGCGCCGATCAAGCTCACCGGGTCCGGCGAGAAGATCGACGCGCTGGAGGAGTTCCACCCCGAGCGCGTGGCCGGCCGCATCCTCGGCATGGGCGACATCGTGGGCCTGGTGGAAAAGGCCGCCGAGCACATCGACGAGGCGGAGGCCGAGAAGCTGGCCGCCAAGATGATGGCCGGCAAGTTCGACCTGGACGACTATGCCAAGCAGCTCAAGCAGATCACCAAGATGGGCTCGATCTCCTCCATCGTCGGCATGCTGCCCGGCATGGGGGCGGCGAAGGAGGCGCTGGAGGGGGCGAACATCGACAAGACGGTGTTCGCCCGGCAGAGCGCGATGATCTCGTCCATGACGATGAAGGAGCGGCGCACGCCGGACATCATCAAGGCGAGCCGCAAGAAGCGCATCGCCGCCGGGTCCGGCACGACGGTGCAGGAGATCAACAAGCTGCTCAAGCAGTTCGACGACATGTCCACCATGATGAAGAAGATGCGCAAGCTGGGGCAGAAGGGGCTGATGCGGCACGGCCTCGGCGCGATCATGCCCAAGTCGGCGCAACAGCAGCGACGCCCTTACTGAGCTTCGACGCAGCAGCAGCGCCGGCCTTATTAACCACCTGAGGATAAAGCTTTATGGGACTCAAGATTCGCCTGGCCCGCGCGGGCGCCAAGAAGCGGCCGTACTACCACATCGTGGTGGCCGACAGCCGCTCGCCGCGGGATGGCCGCTTCATCGAGAAGCTGGGCAGCTACAACCCGATGCTGGCGGCCGACCATGCGGACCGGGTTCGCTTGCAGGACGAGCGCATCACCCACTGGCTGAGCGAGGGCGCGCTGCCGACCGACCGGGTGGCCAAGTTCCTCGGCCGCGCCGGGCTGGCGCCGATGCCGACCTACGCCGAGCAGCCGATCCAGTCCGCGCCGAAGAAGAAGGCGCAGGAACGCGCCAAGGCCGCCGCCGGGGCCTGATGCCGGCGGAACGCATCCTGTTGGGCGTGGTGGGCCGGCCGCACGGCGTGCGGGGGCTGGTGCACGTGCAGAGCTACACCGCCGACCCGGCGGACCTGGCCGCCTACGGCGCGCTCACGGACGATGCAGGCCAGACGTGGACGCTTGCCGGGCGCGGCACGGGCGTTGCCGAGCTGCGCGGGGCGGATGGGCCGTTGCGGGACCGCAG
>CAXTTH010000195.1:0-4757 GCA_964247035.1 uncultured Acetobacteraceae bacterium | reverse complement strand
TGGCGGGGGCGAAGGCGAAGCGCAGCGCGATGCCCCGCGCATCCGGCCGCTCGTGCAGCCCGGTGACGCCGAGCAGCGCGCCGCCCGCGTCGCGCGCCGTCCACATGCCGACGTCGTGCCGCGCCCAGAACGCCAGCTCGCCGGCTAGGTCCCGCGCCGTCTGGGCCGGGCTGCACACGCCGCCCAGCATGGTGGCCCAGGTGAGCGGGTCGGCCTTGAAGCGCACCAGGTTCGCTAGGTCGTGCGGCGCGTAGGGCGACAGCAGCAGCCGCCCCGTGCGGATCGGGTGCAATCTTGCTTCTGGCGCCTAGCGGGCGAGCGGGCGGTACTTGATGCGGTGCGGGTCGGTGCTGGCCTCGCCCAGGCGGCGGCGCTTGTCCTCCTCGTAGGCCTGGAAGTTGCCCTCGAACCATTCGACGTGGCTGTCACCCTCGAAAGCCAGGATGTGCGTCGCCAGCCGGTCCAGGAACCAGCGGTCATGGCTGATGATGACGGCGCAGCCGGCGAACTCCGCCAGCGCCTCCTCCAGCGCGCGCAACGTGTCCACGTCCAGGTCGTTGGTCGGCTCGTCGAGCAGGATGACGTTGCTCTCGCTCTTGAGCATCTTGGCCAGGTGCACCCGGTTGCGCTCGCCGCCCGAGAGGATGCCGACGCGCTTCTGCTGGTCGGAGCCCTTGAAGTTGAACGCGCCCACGTAGGCGCGGGACTGCACGGCGCGCTTGCCCAGGTGGATCACGTCGGTGCCGCCGCTGATCTCCTCCCAGACGGTCTTGCTGCCGTCCAGGCTGTCGCGGGACTGGTCCACGTAGCCGAGCTTGACCGTCTCGCCCACCACCAGCTCGCCGCCGTCTGGCTCCTCCTGGTCGGTGATCATGCGGAACAGCGTGGTCTTGCCGGCGCCGTTCGGGCCGATCACGCCGACGATGCCGCCGGGGGGCAGCTTGAATGACAGGTCGTCGATCAGCAGCCGGTTGCCGAACACTTTTCGCAGCTTGTCCGCCGTGATCACGGTGCCGCCCAGGCGTGGGCCGGGCGGAATGACGATCTCCGCCGTGCCGCCGGCCAGCTCCGCCGACTTGGCCAGCATCTGCTCGTACTTCTCGATGCGGGCGCGGCTCTTGGTCTGCCGGGCGCGCGGCGAGGACTGGATCCATTCCTGCTCGGCGGCCAGCGAGCGCTGCCTCGCACTCTCCTCCTTCTCCTCCTGCTTCAGCCGCTTGCGCTTCTGTTCCAGCCAGGAGGAGTAGTTGCCCTCGAACGGGTAGCCGCGGCCGCGCTCGATCTCCAGGATCCAGTTGGTCACGTTGTCCAGGAAGTAGCGGTCATGCGTCACGATCATCACCGTGCCGGCGTACTCCCGCAGCGTCTTCTCCAGCCAGCCGACGCTTTCGGCGTCCAGGTGGTTGGTCGGCTCGTCCAGCAGCAGCAGCTCCGGCTTCTCCAGCAGCAGCCGGCACAGCGCCACCCGGCGGCGCTCGCCGCCCGAGAGCTTGTCGATGCTGCTGTCCGGCGGCGGGCAGCGCAGGGCGTCGAGCGCGATCTCGATGCGGCGGTCCAGCTCCCAGCCGTCCTCCGCGTCAATCTTCTCTTGCAGCTCGGCCTGCTCGGCGAGCAATTCGTTCATCTTGTCGTCGTCCATCGGCTCGCCGAACAGCTCGCTGATGGCGTTGAACCGGTCGATGGCGGCCTTGAGGCTGCTGAACGCGAGCATGACGTTCTCGGCCACCGTCTTGTCCGGGTCGAGATGCGGCTCCTGCTCCAGGTAGCCGACGCGCACGCCCTCGGCGGCCCAGGCCTCGCCGCCGTACTCGGTCTCGCGCCCGGCCATGATCTTGAGCAGAGTCGATTTGCCCGCGCCGTTGACGCCGAGCACGCCGATCTTCACGCCCGGGAGGAAGGAGAGGGTGATGCCCTTGAACACCTCGCGCCCGCCCGGATAGGCCTTGGTGAGGTCCTTCATGACGTAGGCATATTGGTAGGCGGCCATGGCAGGCTCCCTGGGTCGTGCGGCGGAGCGGTGATTTAGGCTGGCGGGGCAGGGAGGGCAACCGATGGCGCTTCACGCTTGCCGCCCCGCATGGCATGGTCCTATCCATGGATCAAGCATCAGAGACCACCCTGCCGGCTGCGCCGGGTTCGCGTCCAGCGGTGATGCCTGACGATGTGCGGGGCGAACTGGACGAGCTGTGCCGCCGCTTCCACGTCCAGACATTGGACGTGTTCGGCTCGGCCAACACCACGCAGTTTGACCCAGGCCGCAGCGACATCGACTTGCTGGTCGAGTTCCCGCCGCTTCCCGGCTCCGGCAGGGCAGACGCGTATTTCGCCCTGCATGCGGCTTTGCAGTCGCTGTTCCAGCGCCGGGTTGACTTGCTGACTGTGCCGTCGGTCAAGAACCCGTACCTGAAGCGCTCGATCGAGCAAACCCGGCGTCGGTTGTTTCCTGCTTGATCTCGGCACGCGGCAAGGTGCGGCTGAGCGATGCCCTGCAAGCGCTCGACACCATCCAGGGTTACCTTGCCGGACGGAGCTATGACGACTACCTGGAAATCCAGATGTTGCGGAACCCGGTTGAGCGCCAGATGGAGATCGCTGGCGAGGCGCTGACGGTGTTTCGCCGGCTTGAGCCGGAGGTGGCGAGAAGCATTGATGATCTCGCGCAGGCCATCGGCTTCCGGAACATCCTGGCGCATGAGTATGGCAGCGTGGACGACCAGATCGTCTGGCAGGTCGCCACGTTTCACGCACCCCGTCTGCGTCAGGCTGTCGCTGCCATGTTGGCCAGCAGCGGTTGATGCTGGAAATCACAGCACGTCAGGGCGGCGCATTGGCGCCCTACAGCTCCCCCCGTGCCGCCAGCGCCTTGATCCGGTCGGCCGTGCGCATGGCGATGGCCGTGATCGTGAGCGACGGGTTCACCCCGCCCACCGTCGGGAACACCGACCCGTCGCACACCCATAGGTTGGGGATGTCCCAGCTGCGGCAATCCGCGTCCACCACGCTGGTCTCGCGGTCGAACCCCATGCGCGCCGTGCCGCCAAGGTGGTTGGTGTCGTTCTCCTGGCGGAAGATGTCGGTCGCGCCGACCGCCTCCAGGCTGGCCTGCATCTGCCCCAGCGCGTGCTGGATCAGCGCCTTGTCGTTGTCGCCCCAGCTGTAGGTCACCCGCGCGACCCGCAGGCCGTACTGGTCCTTGTCGTCGGCCAGCGTCACCGTGTTGCGCTCGTCGGGCAGCATCTCGCCCACCATCTTGAGGCCGACCTGGTGGTTGTACTTCTGCATCTCGTCGATCAGCGCCTGGCCCCACAGCCCGCGCGAGCCGGTCTGCACCGTCACCCACTCGATCGGCAGCGGCCCCTGCGCCATCCAGCAATAGCCGCCGGAGAAGTCCTTGCGGTCGTCGTAGTTCCAGTGCTCGGTGATCGAGAGCGAAGGCGGGCCTTTGTTCCAGCGCACCTCCTGCTCCATCGTGCCGAACACCGCCTGGTTGGACTGCGTCATCAGGTTCTTGCCCACCAGGCCCGAGCTGTTGGCCAGCCCGTCCGGGTGGCGGTCCGTGGCCGAGGCGAGCAGCAGCCGCGGCGTCTCGACCGCGTAGCCCGCCACCACCACGTTGCGCGCGCGCTGGAACCGCCACCGGCCCTCGCGCATGTAGTGCACCCCCGTCGCGCGGCCGGCACCGTCCACCTCGATGCGCCCCACCATGGCGAGGTCGCGGATTTCCGCCCCCGCCTGCACCGCCCGCGGCACGAAGGTCACTAACTGGCTCTGCTTGGCGTTGGTGGAGCAGCCGAACCGGCAGTAGCCGCGATACACGCAAGGCGGCGACTCGCCCCGCGGCGCCGAGACGGTGGCCAGCGGGGTCGGCGTCCACCGGATGCCCATGGCCTCCGCGCCGCGGGCCAGCAGCTCGGCGGCGCCGTTCAGCTCGTGCGAGCGGTAAGGATAGCGCGGCCGCTTCGGCCCCCACGGGTAGCTCACCGGGCCGGAGATGCTGAGCGCGCGCTCGGCCTTGGCGTAGTACTCCCACATCTCCCGCCAATCGAGCGGCCAGTCCGCGCCGTAGCCGAGGGTGCTGCGGGACTTGAACCACTCGGGCCGGAAGCGCAGCGACACCATGGCGAAGTGCACCGTGCTGCCGCCCACCGCCTTGCCGCTGTTCTTGCCGCCCATCACCATCGGGTTGGCGCCGTCCACCACCCGCTCGTCGGTCCAGTAGAGCTTGTTCTGCTCCTGCTCGTCGGAGGCGAACTCCTCCAGCGGGCGGAACCACGGCCCGGCGTCGAAGCCCACCACGGAGAAGCCGCCTTCCGCCAGCCCGGCCAGCAGCGGCGCGCCGCCGGCGCCGGTGCCGATCACCACGAAATCGACCGGCTCGTCCTCGCTGTATTGCCGCATCGGCATCCAGCCGCCCGGCTTCTGCACGTCCGGCGCGCGGCCGTTGGCGCCGCGCGGGGCCGCGAACGGGTCGGTGGATGGGTTAGCCGACACGCCCGTTCTCCCGCCGCGCCTTGCCCTCATGGCCAGGGTGCGCCTCTGCCGCCTCCCAGGGGTCGCGCATGTCCAGCCTCATCCGCACGTAGCCGCGCGGGCTGGCCGGGCCGCCGAAACCGATCTGGTTCCAGGCGGCCGGGTGGGCGTAGTAGGCGTGGGTGATGTCCGCGATCACGCGGTGCTCGAAGAATGGCTTGCAGGGCATCCCGCCCCATGCGTCGGATATCAGCTCGCCCTTCTGCATGCGGCGCAGCAACTCGTCC
>CAXTTH010000194.1:0-4765 GCA_964247035.1 uncultured Acetobacteraceae bacterium | reverse complement strand
GCCCCGGCGCGAGGCGCGGCGGCTGCTGTGCCACGCTACCGGGCTGGATGCGGCCGGCCTGCTGCGCGAGCTGCATGCCGACCATCCCACGCCGGGCTTCGAGGCGCTGGTGGCGCGCCGGGCCGCGCGGGAGCCGCTGGCGCTGATCACGGGAAGGCAGCCCTTCTGGAGCTTCGAGGTGGCCGTGTCCGCCGACACGCTCGTGCCGCGCGCGGATTCCGAGACCCTGGTGGAGGCGGCGCTGGAAACGTTCCCTGGCCGCGACGCCCGGCGGGTGCTCGACCTTGGCACCGGCACCGGCTGCCTGCTGCTGGCCGTGCTCACCGAGTTTCCGGACGCGTTCGGCATAGGGGTGGACTGGTCCGCCGCCGCTGCCGCGCTGGCCCAGCGCAACGCATGGGACCTGCGGCTGGACGGCAGGGCAGCCATGGTGTGCGGCTATTGGGCGACAGCGCTCCAGGCCCGGTTCGACCTGGTGCTCAGCAACCCGCCCTACATCGAGACGGCTGCCATCGCCGGGCTGATGCCGGAAGTCTCCCAGCACGAGCCCGCGCTGGCACTGGATGGCGGCACGGACGGGCTGGACGCCTATCGCAGCCTGATGGAGGCGCTGCCGGGCTTGCTGACGCCCGCCGGGGTCGCCATCTTGGAGTTGGGTGCCGGGCAAGTCGAGGCCGTGTCCGGCTTGGCCCGAGAGGCAGGATTACGCCCCGGCGCGGCGTGGCCGGACTTGGCGGGGGTGCCGCGGGCTTTGCCGATCCGCCTGTCCCGTAAGAAATCGTTTGGCGAACCCGGCCGCCGCCGGTAGGATTGCAACCCAGCGAGGATGCGCGACTGGACCGCCCGTAGGGCAGCCAGTTCGCCATGGGCGCGACGTCCGCCTCGGCCCCAATGGGATGACGCTGAGTAAGCCCGTCCGCGATCGAAAATTGAGAGAGCTTCAGAGCAGAATGAACATCAAACGCATGCGTGGCCGGAACAACCGCGGGCCTGGTGGCGGCGGAGGTGGTGGCGGTCCGCCCCGGCACCAGAGCGGCAACGTCCCGCTTAATCGCAACCATGTATTCGACAGCAACGGCCCGGATCTGCGCATCCGCGGCACGGCGCAGCAATTGTTCGAGAAATACCTTCAACTGGGCCGCGATGCGACCAGCAGCGGCGATCGGGTGATGGCCGAGGGCTATTTCCAGCATGCCGAGCACTATTTCCGCATCATCAACGCCATCAACCAGGCGCAGCAGCTGAACCAGCAATCGCACGGCCAGCCCAACGGGCAGAGCCCGCAAGCTGCCCAGCCGGCGCAGCACAACGGTCCCCGCCGCGACGAGCCGGAGGAGGAAGATGAGGACCAGCCGGACTTGGAACGCGAGCTGCGGTCCGAGCAGCCATCCAGCAGCGAGCCGCGCGACATCCCGATCGCCCAGCCAGAAGGTTAGCTAAGCCCGCCAGGGTGCAGTGCGGCTTCGAGAGCGGCATCGCGGACCAAGCCGAGCCGCAGGAAAAGGTCTATCAGCACCAGGTTCACGTTGAACTTGAAGTCGTTCGTGTCCCGCACCGCTTTTACCAAGGCGACTGCCGGCCATAGCTCGAAGCCGCTGACCTCGCCATCGACTGGGCTGGGGGTGATGTTGTCCGGCAGCAGCAGGTCGTAGCAGTGCAGCCGGTCGCGCCGCAGCCCTTCCGGCCGTTCCATCACGTAGCTGATCACGCTGAAGTAAACAGCTTGCAATGCAAGCCAACGGGGCAGGCCGGCTTCCTCGCCGGCCTCCTTCACGAGCGTCTCGTCCGGTCCCAGCCCGGCCGGCACGCCGCCGCCCACCATGTTGTCGAGCTTGCCCGGGTCCAGCTTCTTGTCCATCGCCCGACGGCCGACCCAGACGTGCCATCCGTCCGGGCGGCGCACCAAGCCGTTGATGTGAACGCCCACCGCTTCCAGCCCGAGCACCGCCATGGCCCCACGATCGATCGTGCCCAGGACAGGGCCACGGGAGCTGGCCCGCACGTCGAACGCCTCGTCCCGCCAGCGGCACAGCCCGGCGTCCGCCAGGGCCCGGCCTGTCGCCGGCAGCGCTGCCGCCGTCACCGCCGTGCCCACCACGGCCGCCGCGTCCGGCAGCACCCAGCCGACCACCTGGCCATCCGCGTGGAACGGCGTCCGGCGGCCAGGCAGGTGCGCATTGTTGCAGGCCGCGATGTGCCGCAGCAGGCCGGGTTCCGGGAGGGACATGCGGCAGCCTAGCCCAGCGGCCCGGCACCGTCACCGGCACGCCTTTGCATCGCGCTGTGCTGTCGCCACATAAGCCCTATGCCACGCCGAAGCCTGAACTTGCCCGCTCCGCCGCGCTCCACCCTCGCGACGGTCCGCTCCCTCGTGCCCTACCTATGGCCGCGAGGCGACCGCAGCGCGCATGTGCGGGTGCTGCTCGCGGCGGCCTGCCTGATCCTGGCCAAGGTGGCGACGGTCTACGTGCCGCTGGTCTACAGCCAGGCGGTGGACCGGCTCAGCCCCGCCCACAACCCGGCAACCGTGCCGATGGCCCTGATCCTCGGCTACGGCCTGCTGCGCGTGGCGTCCGCCGGGTTCGGCGAGCTGCGCGACGCGGTGTTCGCCGCCGTGCAGCAGCGCACCACGCGCCGCATCGGGCTGGACACGTTCCGCCACATGCATGGCCTCTCCCTGCGCTTCCACTTGGACCGCCAGACTGGCGGCATGTCCCGCGCCATCGAGCGCGGCGTGGCCGGCATCCAGCAGGTGCTGCGGCTGGCCGTGTTCAACCTGATCCCGACGCTGTTCGAGGTGCTGCTGGTCACCGGCATCATCTGGCGGCTGTTCGACTGGCGCTATGCCGCCGTCACCTTCGGCGCGGTGGCCAGCTACATCGGCTTCACGGTCGGCTTCACCTCCTGGCGCATCAAGTACCGCCGGCAGATGAACGACGTGGACAGCGAGGCCAACACCAAGGCGCTGGACAGCCTGCTGAACTACGAGACGGTCAAGTACTTCGGCAACGAGGCGCACGAGGCTACCCGGTTCGACGATGCGCTGGCCCGCTACGAGACGGCCGCGGTGCGCACCCAGGTGACGCTGAACCTGCTCAACATCGGCCAGGCCGCGATCATCGCCGGCGGCTTGGCGCTCATCATGCTGATGGCCGCCCGCGGCGTGGTGGCGGGGCAGATGACAGTCGGCAAGTTCGTGCTGGTCAACACCTATTTGATGCAGCTGTACCAACCGCTGAACTTCCTCGGTTTCGTCTATGCCAGCATCAAGCAGGGCGTGGTGGACATGGAGCAGATGTTCCGCCTGCTGGCGGTGGACCGCGAGGTGGCGGACGCGCCCGGCGCACGGCCGCTGGCCGGGTCGCGCGCCGGCTCCGTCGTTTTCGAGGATGTGCGGTTCGGCTATGGACCTGATCGGGAAATCCTGCACGGCGTCAGCTTCGCCGCTGCACCCGGCGCCAAGCTCGCCATCGTGGGGCCGACCGGGGCGGGCAAGAGCACCATCAGCCGCTTGCTGTTCCGCTTCTACGACGTGACCGGCGGTCGCGTGCTGATTGACGGCCAGGACGTGCGCGGCGTGACGCAGGACAGTGTGCGCGCCGCCATCGGCGTGGTGCCGCAGGATACGGTGCTGTTCAACGACACCATCCGCTACAACATCGCCTATGGCCGCATCGGCGCCACGCAGGCGGAGGTGGAGTGTGCCGCCCGCGCCGCCCAGGTACATGATTTCGTGCTCGCCCTGCCCGACGGCTACGACACCAAGGTGGGCGAGCGCGGGCTGAAGCTATCGGGCGGCGAGAAGCAGCGGGTGGCCATCGCCCGCACGATCCTGAAGGACCCGCGCATCTTGATCCTGGACGAGGCGACCAGCGCGCTCGACACCCGCACGGAGGTCGAGATCGGCGCGGCCCTGCGCAACGCCTCGGCCAACCGCACCACGCTGGTGATTGCGCACCGGCTGTCCACGGTGGTTGATGCGGACGAGATCATCGTGCTGGCGAACGGCCGGGTCGCGGAGCGCGGCACCCATGCCGGCCTGCTGGCGACGGGCGGCGCGTATGCCGGGATGTGGCGGCTGCAAGAGGCCGAGGCGGAGCTGGCCATGGCCGAGGCGATCGCCGATGCCGCCTGAGCGGGGTTAAATCGCGCCTCCGCTGCGCCCATTTAAGCCGAACTGGAGAGCCAAGAATGACCCTTGCAGCCGATGACGGCGCGCCTGCCGACCTCAGCCATGCCGGTGCCGTGGTGGACAAATCGGTGGAATACATGACTGGGCAGAACATCAGCTCCATCGCCATCGCCTCGGCGCTGCTCGGCGGCGCGCTAGGCATGCTCTGCCGCACCCTGTCCGACGAGGCGGTGATCCAGATCCTGCAAAACGCTATCGGCAGCGTGCGCGCCGGCGAGTTGCGCGGCACGGCGGGGCCGGCCCGCAACTAGCCCCGCTCGCCCCACCAGCGCCGGGCCGCCACGATGGACCAGATGCCTTCCACGAAGCCGAACGGCCAGGCCCCTTGCAGAAAGCCGTAGATCGACCCCAGCAAGCAGGACCCTGCGAATCCCAGGATGAACCAGGGCGAGCGGCGCTCGCAGGCGTAGCAGACCAGCATGGCGGTAACGGCCAGCAAGCCAAAGATCGTTAGGTCATCCATCAGTATCAACAATATTTTGTGGGAAATATTAGATTCTGCTCACATGATCACGTTATGAGACCTGTGCGCGGGTGGCTTGAATTGGTTGGAAGGTTGGCCTTCTGCCGCGG
>CAXTTH010000193.1:0-4807 GCA_964247035.1 uncultured Acetobacteraceae bacterium | reverse complement strand
GGCAGAGGCGCCGGAGCAGTTGCGCGCCGCCGCGCTGGCCCTGCCGACCACGGCGCCATTCGGCGGCAAGGTGCTCTACCGCGCTCGGCTGACCGGTCTGTCAGGCAACGAGGCCGCGGCAGCCTGCTCCCGCCTGAACCAGCGTCAACTGCCCTGCGTGGTCGTCCGGCCGACAGGGTCATGAGCCTTGCGCCTCACCTGAGCCTGCGCAGCAGCAGCCGCACAGACCCGACATTCGCGGCATGCGGGTGCGTCACCGCCAGCACCATGGGACGCATCTGCGGCAGGTTGAGCCAGATCGGCAGCTCTCGCCGAATGACGCCGCCATTCTCGCCGGCGCCTCTGCCGGTGATGATCTCCACGCATCGCACGCGGTCCGCGTAGGCTCGGTGCAGGAACACCTGCAGCGCATGGAACGCGTGCTGCGCCGTGCGCCCGTGCAGGTCCAGCGTCCTCGTGGGAGGCATCTTCCCGGTCCGCAGCCGCGCCCACGTGCTCTTGTCCAACCCCGCCGGCTGCTCCCCGACCGTCACCGCGGTGGCAGCAGTCGCGCGCACGGCAAGGAACCCCAGGCTCAAGGGCTGCATGACGGGCTGCGCCACGACCGCGGGAGGCAGGGCCGGAGCCGTCCGACCCGGCAACGCTGCAACGCGCCGCACGTAGTCTGCCCAGGCATGCAGGTCGCCATCGCTCAAAGCCCGTCGCGCCATCTTATGTCGGACGGCACGCCGCCCGGCGCGGCATCCTGCACTCGACTGTCCGAGAAGAGGCCGTCACCCGCCCTGCCATCAGGCTGCTGTCCTGGCCGCAGCCTCGTCCTCGATCAGCAGCACGTGCAGCCGTCGCGGCCCGTGCGCGCCCAGCTCCAGCGTCTGCTCGATGTCGGCCGAACGCGACGGCCCCGTGACCAGCATGACGTTGCGCGGCATGTCCCCGGCTGCCCGCAGCAAGTCCCAGGCCTCCTCGTAGCAGCTGACCACCCGGCTTGCGCGCAGCACCACGATGGCGGTGTCGGGCAGCAGGTTCAGCGTTGTGGGTCGCGTCGGCGCCGAAGGCAGCATCAACGTCCCGGTTTCCGCCACGGCCGCGAATGCGTGCTGGACGCTGACAAGGTCGGACGCCGACGCACGCCCTTCCCGTAGCCGCAGCAACGGCCGCTCCGACCAGGGAATCGCTTGCAGTTCCGGGTGCGGCGCCATCACTGCTTCGGGCGGCAGGTTATGGCCTGCCAGGTACTCCGCCAGTGCCCCCGGCGCCGCCTCTGCGCCTGGCAGCCGGTCAACCGTGCCGAATTCGCGCTCGATGTAGTGGATGAGCAGGTTGACCTGCTCCGCCCGGCTGACCTCAGTTCGCACCGGAATGAGGTGGCGTGGATGCCGGTCGAGCCGGTCCCGCAGCATTGCCGCCTGACTTGCCGGCAACGGGCCGCGCTTCAGCCCCCGGCGGATGGCATCGAGCACCGCGCCCTTGCTCATCGGGCCGTCCGTTGCTGCCGGGCGTATTGGGCGAAGAACGTCTCCCCTTCCGGCGCAGGAAAGTCTCGGCTGTCCGTCCAGCCGCCAGCCAAGGGCAGCGAGGCAAACCGCCCCCGGCGTCGCCCCAAGAGCTTGAGCACCCGCGCCGCCGCTCCCGTCATGGCCCGGTATGCTGTCGGGCGCCGGGCGAACCATGCCCAGAGCCGCAAGTTGGCCCGAACGCCCAGCGGGGTGAGATGCCGCTCGAACTCCCGCTCCCGCCAGTGCCGCATCAGCTTGGGCAACGGTATCTTGACCGGGCACACGCTCTCGCATTTCCCGCAGAACGTGCTGGCGTTGGGCAGGTGCCCGGCTTGGTCCACGCCAACCAAGGAGGGCGTCAGCACGCTGCCCATCGGCCCGGGATAGACCCATCCGTAAGCGTGTCCCCCTACCGCTCCATAGACCGGACAATGGTTCATGCACGCCGCACACCGGATGCACCGCAGCATCTCGCTGAATTCGGAGCCCAGCATCGCCGAGCGCCCGCCATCCAGCAGGACGACGTGGCACTCCTCCGGCCCGTCCAGGTCGCCAGGCCGGCGCACGCCGGTCGAGAACGTCGTGTAGACCGAGAAGTCCTGCCCCGTGGCCGAACGCGCGAGCAGGCGCAGGAGGCTTGTCGCGTCCTCCAGGGTCGGCACGCATTTCTCGATCGAGGCGAGCACGATGTGCACCCGCGGCAGCGTCTGCGTCAGGTCTCCGTTACCTTCGTTGGTCACGATGACGCTGCTGCCCGTCTCGGCGATCAGGAAGTTCGCCCCGGTGATTCCCACGTCCGCCGACAGGAACATCTCCCTCAGCTTGGTTCGCGCCTCCGTCAGGATGTCTCGCCGCTCGGCGAACACCCGCGCCGGGTCCAGGTCGGTGTGCGACTGGCGGAACGTGGCTTCCCAGTCTTCCCGGTTCAGGTGGAACGCGGGCGCTATGATGTGGCTCGGATGCTCGCGCCGCAGCTGGATGACGTACTCGCCCAAGTCTGTCTCGATCGGCGCTATTCCAAAGCGCTCCAGATGCTCGTTGATCCCAAGCTCCTCTGAGATCATCGACTTGCCCTTGGTGACCGTTCGTGCCCCGGCCTTCTGGCAGATCGCCAGCACCGCAGCCCGTGCGTCGTCCGCGGTGGGGCACCAATGCACGTGGCCGCCAGCCCGTTCCAAGTTGGCCGCGTAGGTTTCGAGGTAGTAGTCAAGGTTCGCCAGGGCGTGATCCTTGATGTCCCGCCCGATGTCCCGCAGCCGCTCGAACTCCGGCAACGCCTCCACTGCCCGGGCTCGCCGCGCCATGAACTGCGGCTTGCTGAACGCGAGCGCCTTCTGCAACCCGGCATCGCTTAAAGCCTGGCGTGCATTCCGCCTGAAATCCGGAGACGTAACGGCAACCATGATCGTCCTCCCTCATTGCCTATGTAGCGCTGCGATGGCCGCCGCAATGGAACCAGCGTCCCTGCATGGCTTTTGCGCGAACAGCGCCGGGCGCATCAGGCCCTGGCCCTGCCGACCCGGCAACAAGACCTGACGGGGACAGAGCCGCAAACAGCGTCTTCTGCTATCTTGCGTGGCCTAAGCCAACAGCTTGGCGCATCCATGCAAATCGCCCTGCGGCCTTTGTGGCCGCTTGCAGGCGTTGCCCTTCGGCTTGGCACTTGCTACCGATTCAGCGTGACAACGCCGTGGCGTCCCTCCGAGCGCTATCCTGACCCTGCTGTCGAAATCCTCGATCCCAGCTTCGCCCCATATCGCCTGGCGCTGGCCGCCGTCGAGCGCCTGCACACGGGTGCCCGCTGGTCCGAGGGTCCCGTGTGGTTCGGGGATGCCCGGTGCCTGCTCTGGAGCGACATCCCGAACAACCAAATCCTCCGTTTCGACGAGGAGACGCGCGCCGTCACCGTGTTCCGGCGTCCGTCCAACAACGCAAACGGCAACACCCGGGACCGCCAAGGCCGGTTGGTGACGTGCGAACACCTCACGCGCCGGGTCACTCGCACGGAGTATGACGGCAGCGTCACGATCATCGCTGACCGGTTCGGCGGCAAACGCCTCAATTCACCCAACGACGTGGTTGTGCGCTCCGATGGCTCCATCTGGTTCACCGACCCCGAATTCGGCATCCTAGGGCACTACGAGGGGGAAAAGGCGGAGCAGGAGCTTCCCACGCACCTCTATCGCGTGGACGGCCAAACTGGGGCGGTCACAGCGGTCGCAAGCGACATCAAACGTCCCAACGGGCTTGCCTTCTCTCCCGACGAGCGCGTGCTTTACGTGGTCGAGTGCGGCACGTCCCCCAGCCGCATCCTTGCATTCGATGCGTCCGATGGCGTCGCCTTGCGCACCATGCGCGTCTTCAACGACACGACTCAAGGCACGCCGGACGGCGTGCGATGCGACGTGGACGGCAACCTGTGGTGTGGCTGGGGCATGGGCGATGGGTTGGACGGGGTGATGGTGTTCAACCCTGCCGGCCAGCCGATCGGGCGCATCGGCCTGCCTGAACGCTGCGCCAACCTGTGTTTTGGCGGTCGCCACCGCAATCGGCTGTTCATGGCGGCAAGCCAGTCGCTCTATGCTCTTTACGTCCACACTCAGGGCGCCCCAGGCGGCTAGAAACCATGCCTACGGTGGCCACAACTCCACCCATATCCATCGCCATGGCCGACCCCCTCGCCCTCTACATCCACTGGCCGTTCTGCCTGGCCAAGTGCCCGTATTGCGACTTCAACAGCCACGTCCGCGACACCATCCCGCAGGCCCGCTTCGCCGCCGCCCTGCGCACCGAGCTGGCCTGGGAGGCCGCCCGGCTCGGACGCCGGCCGCTTGGCTCCATCTTCTTCGGCGGCGGCACCCCCAGCCTCATGGAGCCGACCATCGCCGCCGCCCTCATCGCCGACGCCTGCCGCCTGTTCGACCCGGCGCCCGACCTGGAGATCACCCTCGAAGCCAACCCGACCAGCGTGGAGGCCGGGCGGCTCGCCGCGTTCCGGGACGCTGGGGTCAACCGCGCCTCGCTCGGCGTGCAGAGCCTGGAGGACGAGTCGCTGCGCCGCCTAGGCCGGCAGCACTCGGCAGGGCAGGCCATCGCGGCGCTGGAGACGGCGCGGCGCATCTTCCCCCGCCTGTCGTTCGATCTGATCTACGCCCGCCCTGGCCAAACCCTCACCGCCTGGCGGGCAGAGTTGGATGCCGCACTGGCGCTGGCGGCGGACCACCTCTCGCTTTACCAGCTCACCATCGAGCCCGGCACCGCGTTCGAGGCGCAGCACCGCCGCGGCGCGCTGGCCCTGCCGGCCGAGGACG
>CAXTTH010000192.1:0-4824 GCA_964247035.1 uncultured Acetobacteraceae bacterium | reverse complement strand
GGCGAGCAGGCGGCGGGCAAAGGGGAAGCGGGGGGCGCGGGTTAGGGTTGTGCTCACGTCCCTGCCCTATGGTCGTGGCTGGGCGGAGCAGCCATGACGCCGTTGCATGGGGCCGTCACCGTCTCAGCCGCGGGTTCAGCACGCGGTAGAGCACGTCCACGCCCAGGTTCACCGCCATCACCAGCACCGCGATCAGCAGCGTGCCGCCTTGCAGGACGTTGTAGTCGCGGCGCTGCACGCTATCCACCAGCCAGTGGCCGACGCCGGGCCAGGCGAACACCGTCTCGGTCAGGATGGCGCCGCCGAGCAGCGTGCCGACTTGCAGGCCCAGCACCGTGACGACGGGGATCAGCGCGTTGCGCAGCGCGTGCACCACCACCACGCGGATCGGCGACAGGCCCTTGGCGCGCGCCGTGCGCACGTAGTCCTCGCCCAGCACCTCCAGCATGGCGGAGCGGGTGATGCGGGCGATGGTGGCCAGCGGGATGGTGCCGAGCACGATCGTGGGCAGGATCAGGTGGCCCAACACCGAGCCAAACGCGCCGGGGTTGTCTTGGTCGAGCAAGCTGTCGATCAGCAGGAAGCCGGTGATCGGCTGCACATAATACGCTTCGTAAATGCGGCCGGACACCGGGGTCCAGCCGAGCGAGACGGAGAACACCAGGATCGCCATCAAGCCCAGCCAGAAGATCGGCATAGACGCGCCCGCGACCGAGACGCCGATCAGCCCGTAATCCAGCGGCGTGCCGCGGCGCACCGCGGCCACCACGCCGAGCGGCAGCCCCAGCAGCACGGCGAAGGCGAGGGCGCAGGCGCCCAGCTCCAGGGTGGCGGGAAAGAGGGTGGTGAACTCGGTCCACACGCTCTCCTGCGTCACCAGGGAGCGGCCGAAATCGCCGTGCAGCAGCTGCGTCTCATAATGCAGGAACTGCCGCCACAGCGGCTGGTCCAGGCCCAGCTCGTGGCGGAAATAGGCCAGGCGCTCGGGCGAGATGCCGTGCTCGCCGGTGCGGACCTCCACCGGGTCCCCCGGCACGGCGTGCACCAGCAGGAAGCCGAGCAGCGAGACGCCCAGCAGCGCGGGGACGATCAGCGCCAGGCGGCGGGAGAGCAGGCGCAGCAAGGCGCTACTGCAAGTCCACTTGGTCGAACGAGTGGACGCCGAGCGGGCTCATGACGAAGCCGGCCACCTCCCGGCGCAGCGGCTGGAACGTCACGGAATGGGCGATGAGGAAGAACGGCGCCTCGTCGTGCATGACGACCTGCGCCTGCTCGTACAGCTTCGCGCGGGCAGCCCGGTCCGACAGGGTGGCGGCCTGCTGGATCAGCGCGTCGAACGCCTTGTTGCACCACTTGGACACGCTGCCGCCACCGATGCGAGCCGCGGCGCAACTGGCGTTGGGGGTGAAGAAGTTGTCCGGGTCGCCGTTGTCGCCGGTCCAGCCCATCTCGGCCATCGGCGCCTCGCCGGCTTGCAGCCGCTTGCGGTACTCGCCCCACTCGTAGCTGACGATGCGGGCGCGCACGCCGACCTTGGCCAGGTCCGACTGCATCAGTTCGGCGACCCGGCGGGCGTCCGGGTTGTACGGCCGCTGCACCGGCATCGCCCACAGGTCGGTGTCGAAGCCGTCCGGGAAGCCGGCCTCGGCCAGCAGCTTCTTCGCGGCGTCCGGATCGTGGGGGTAGTCCGGCACGGCGTCGTCGTAGGACCACATGGTGGGCGGGATCAGGTTCTTCGCCGGCTCGCCCGCCCCTTGATAGACGGCGCGCAGGATGGCGTCCTTGTCGATGGCCATGCTCAGCGCCTGGCGCACCCGGCGGTCGTCGAACGGCTTCCTGGTGGCGTTGAAGGCCAGGAAGCCGATGTTCAGCCCCGGCAACTGCTGCAAGGCGAGCCGCGGGTCGGCCTTGATGCCGGGCAGGTCGGCGGGCGACGGATAGGCCATCACCTGGCACTCGTTGGCGCGCAGCTTGGCCAGGCGCACCGCCGGGTCCTTGTTGATGGAGAACACCAGCGCGTCGAGCTTGGCCTTCGGGCCCCAGTACCCGTCGAAGCGACGGTAGCGGATGGTCGCGTCGCGCTGGTAGGCCAGGAAGCTGAACGGCCCGGTGCCGATGGGCGCCTGGTCGATCTGCTCCGGCTTGCCGGCCTTGAGGAGCGTGTCGGCGTATTCGGCGGACTGGATGCTGGCAAAATCCATGGCGAGGTCGGCCAGGAACGGCGCCTGTGGCTGGCTGAGGGTGAAGCGGACGGTGTAGGGGTCGATCGCGTCGAGCGCCGTGATGAGGGTGGCGAAGCCCATGTCGCCGTAATAGTCGTAGCTGCCGCCGGAGATTTTGTGGAACGGGCTGTCCTCCCTGCCCTGGCGATTGAACGAGAACAGCACGTCGTCGGCATCGAAGTCGCGGGTCGGCTTGAAGGCCGCGTTGCTGTGCCAGTGCACGCCGTGGCGCAGGTGGAACGTGACGGCCTTGCCGTCCGGCGCCACGTCCCAGCTCTCGGCCAGGGCTGGCTGCAGGTCGGTGGCGCCGGGCTTGAACTCGACCAGGCGGTTGTAGACCGGCCGGGTGGCGTCGAAGGTGGTGCCCGTGGTGTTGATCATCGGGTTAAAGTTCTCGGGCGAGCCTTCCGAGCAGTACACCAGCGTCTTGGCCATGGCGTGCCCGGCCGGCGCAGCGGCCAGGCCGGCCAGCAGGAGCAGCCGCACGCCATGCATGGTCAACGCGGGCCGCGGCGGCGATTGAGCGCCAGTTGCTGCGGGGTCAGCTGGTAGCCGACCAGGATGCTGTAGGCCGCCCCGGTGAGGTGCTCGTCCACCGGCAGCACCAGCTCCACCTGCTCGCCGTTGAGCCGCAGCTTGTCGGAGTTGGGGGGGAAGGTGGCCGCCACGGTGTAGTCCTTCTTGTCCAGGATCTGGCTGCCCTTGGCGACCGCCACGAAGTAGGTCACCGACGCGAGCGGCCCCTTGGCGGCCGGCCCGCGCGTCAGGTCCATCCTGACCGAAACACGGGTGCGCAGGTGGGTGCGGTCGTCCAGGGAACATTTGCCGGACAGGCCTGTGATTCGGCCATCCACCACCAGATCAGTCAGGTCAGCCCCGGCGCCGCGATACTGGCTCAGATCTCCAGCGTCCGGACGGATGGCGGTTTGCGGGCAAACCGGCGCGAAGGCCGGAAGGTCCGGCTGGCTGCAGGCTGACACGCTGGCCAGGACGGCCAGCAACGGGAGCGCGGGCATCGGGATGCGCCGCGCTGCAGGCAGCGTCCGGGTCGCGCCGGACGGAAGGGCACGGGCAGGCATGGACGACGGCATCGGCAACTCCGCTTGGGCGCTCCGGGCGGACGGGAGCTTTGAGGCAGGCGAGCGCGGAGCGCACTCCGGGTTGTGGCAGGACGGGCGGGACGCCATACTGCGCGCCGCACATCCCACGGACAACATGGACCAGACAACCCCGCTCCGCATCCTGCTGTCCGGCCCGCGCGGCTTCTGCGCCGGCGTGGACCGCGCCATCCGCGTGGTGGAGGAGGCGATCCGCCGCTTCGGCGCGCCGGTGTACGTGCGCCACGAGATCGTCCACAACCGCACCGTGGTCGAGGCCCTGGAGGCGCAGGGCGCGGTGTTCGTCGAGGAACTGGACGAGGTGCCGCCGGACGCGCACGTGGTGTTCTCCGCCCACGGCGTGCCCAAGGCGGTGCCGCTGGAGGCCGAGCGCCGCCACCTGCACTATTACGACGCGACCTGCCCGCTGGTGAGCAAGGTGCACCGCGAGGCGGAGCGGCACTTCGCCGAGGGCGGGCCGGACCAGCGCCACATCCTGATGATCGGCCATGCCGGGCACCCCGAGGTGGTCGGCACCATGGGCCAGTTGCCGCCCGGCGCGGTGACGCTGGTGCAGGACGCGGACGAGGCCGCCGCCGTGCAGCCGGCGCCAGGCCCGCTCGCGTTCATCACCCAGACGACGCTGTCGGTCGACGACACGGCCGAGATCGTGAACGTGCTGCGCACCCGCTTCCCGGCCATCGAAGGCCCGAAGCGGGAGGATATCTGCTACGCCACCACCAACCGCCAGGCAGCGGTCAAGGCGGTGGCGCCGGATTGCGACCTGGTGATCGTGATCGGCAGCCCGAATTCCTCCAACTCCCTCCGGCTGCGCGAGGTGGCGGAGCGCGCCGGGGCCAAGCGCGCCGTGCTGGTGCCCCGCGCGCGGGACCTGGACTGGACCGTGATGGACGGCGTGCAGACGCTGGGCCTGACCGCCGGCGCGTCCGCCCCCGAACTGCTGGTGCAGGAGATGATCACCCACCTCGCCGAGCGTTACACCCTCAGCATCGAGGAACGCCGGGTGACGGAGGAAGACGTGATTTTCAAGCTGCCCGCCCCGCTGTCCTGATGCCCCCTCGCTTCTCCCTCTCCCCTTGCGGGAGAAAGCCGGGGTGAGGGGTGCAACGCACTCGACATAAGCCATGGCCGTGTACACCGAAGTCACCGACGAAGCGGTCGCCGCCTACGTGGCGGACTATGACCTCGGCACCGTTGTGGCCTTCCGGGGCATCGCCGAAGGCGTCGAGAACAGCAACTTCTCGCTCCGCACCACCGCCGGCGACTACATCCTCACGCTTTACGAGAAGCGGGTGGACCCGGCGGAGCTGCCCTGGTTCCTCGGCTTGATGGAACACCTGGCTACCCACGGCATCACCTGCCCGCAGCCGGTGCGTGGCCGGGATGGCCAGGCGCTGCGGCGGATGGCGGGCCCGCCCCCCTGCCTCACCCACATACACCCCCGCCAATGGCCGCCCCGCGGCCCCCCCCCACCATACAGCCCC
>CAXTTH010000191.1:0-4879 GCA_964247035.1 uncultured Acetobacteraceae bacterium | reverse complement strand
GGTCGGCTCCGCCACCGTGCAGCTGGCGGCCGCCCATGGCTGCCCCGTGCTGGCCTTGGTCGCCACCATGCGTTCGGCGTAGGCGCCCTGGCCGCTGGCGGCCACGCGGGTGCCCACCGGCAACGGCGCGCCCTCGCCTTGGGCCACCACCCGGCCGACCGCCTCGACGCCGGGGGTGAAGGGCAGGGCAGGCTTCCCCTGGTACTGGCCGCGCAGCATCAGCGAGTCGAGGAAGTTCAGCCCGGCCGCCTCCACCGCCACGACGTATTGGCCCGGGCCGGCGACCGGCTCCGGCAGGTCCGCCAGCCGCATCGCACCCTCGGCAGTGATCGCCTCGACGGTCCAGCCCTTCATCGCAGCCTCCGTTACTGTAGCCCTTGTATCTCGGCCAGCAGGAAGTCCCGGAAGACGGCGACCCGCTTCGAGTTCCGCAGCTCCTCCGGATAGACGAAGTACACGTCCATCTTCGGCGGCTTGAGATCCGCCAGGATGCTTTGCAACCCCTCGGCCTCATCGCTCATCCAAGTGGGCAGCGCCGCGATCCCGACCCCGGCGCGCACCGCTACAGCCATCGCCTGCATGGAGTTCACCTCCAGCACCGCCCGCCGCGGCTGGCCGGCGCGACGCCCGGCATGGGCCAGCCAGTTGATGTCCGCCACCGGCGGCCGGTAGTCGCCGAACAGGATCAGCGCGTGGTCGTCCAGCTCCTCCGCGCGGCCCGGCGTGCCATGCCGGGCCAGGTATGGCTTCGAGGCGAGGATGGTCCAGCGGATCGTCATCAGGTGGCGCTGCACCAGGTCCGGCTGCTTCGGCGCGTGCATGCGGATCGCCACGTCCGCCTCCCGCATCGCCAGGTCCAGGTCGGAATCGTCGAGCAGCAGCGTCATGGTCACGTCCGGGTAGGCGGCGAGGAAGCCGCCCACGCGAGAGGACAGCCAGTGCGAGCCGAACCCCACGGTGGTCGTCACCTTCAGCCGGCCGGTCGGCTTCTCCTTGCTCTCCGTCAGCAGCGCCTCCGTCATCGCCAGCTTGGCGAACACCTCCCGCACCGTGCGGTTCAGGCTCTCGCCCTGCTCCGTCAGGATCAGGCCGCGGGCGTGGCGATGGAACAGCGCGACCTGCAGGTTCTCCTCCAGCGCGGAGATCTGCCGGCTTACAGCGGACTGGCTGAGGTTCAGCGAGTCCCCGGCGTGGGTGAAGCTGCCCGCCTCCGCCACGGCGTGGAACACCCGCAGCTTGTCCCAATCCATCGTCGGTCCTCTTCCCGGAATCGCCGCCATGCGGGGCAGAGTAACAGCCTCGGCCCGCATGTCTCGCGCAAATCCAGGCTAAATCAGTCCCACGCGCCGATCATCTGCTCCGTGTGCGCTTCGCGCGCGCGCAGGGCGGGCACTGGGGAGCGCTCGGCCAGGAACTTCTCGGCCTCCAGCGCCGCCATGCAGCCCATGCCCGCGGCGGTCACCGCCTGGCGGTAGCGCGGGTCCGCCACGTCCCCGGCAGCGAACACGCCGGGCACGTTGGTGGCGGTGGACCAGGGGGCGATGCGGACGTAGCCGGCCTTGTCCAAATCAAGCTGGCCGCGCACCAGGGCGGTCGCCGGGTCATGCCCGATGGCGATGAACACGCCGTCCACCGGGATGTCCGTGGCGACTCCCGCACGGTCCCGCACCCGTACGCCGGTGACGGCCTTGGGGGAAGCCGTGCCCAGGATCTCCTCCACCGCGCTGTCCCACGCCACTCGCACCTTCGGGTTGGCGAACAGCCGGTCCTGCAGGATGCGCTCGGCCCGGAAGCTGGCCCGGCGGTGGATCACCGTCACGCTGCGGGCGTGGTGGGTGAGGTAGAGCGCCTCCTCCACCGCCGTGTTGCCGCCGCCGACCACCGCCACGTCCTTGCCGCGGAAAAAGAACCCGTCGCAGGTGGCGCAGGCGGACACCCCTGCGCCGCCGAACAGCTTTTCCGACGGCAGGCCGAGCCAGCGGGCCTGCGCGCCCGTCGCCAGCACCAGCGTGTCGGCCGTGTAGCTGTCTCCGCCATCGCCGATGGCGCGGAACGGGTGGGTGCTGAGGTCGAGCGCGGTGATGACGTCGTCCACCATGCGGGCGCCGACATGCGCCGCCTGCGCCGCCATCTGCTCCATCAGCCACGGGCCTTGCACCGCCTCGGCGAAGCCCGGGTAGTTCTCCACCTCCGTGGTGATGGTGAGCTGGCCGCCGGGCTGCATCCCTTGCACCAGCAGCGGCGACAAGCTGGCGCGGGCGGCGTAGATCGCTGCGGTGTAGCCGGCCGGGCCGCCCCCCAGGATCAGGACGCGGCTGTGGATCGTCTGTGGCATGGCGGTGCTCCGCGCCGTGGGTGGGTGCGCCAGGATATCTGCCCGGCTTCGGTCTTGTGCAAGCTGGCCCTTGCCGGTAGGGGCGGCTGCAACATTGTTGCGCCATGGGGCGCTTAACTGAAACGATAAGCCATGCAGGACGCATGAAGCACGCTCCCGCCGACCTGCCCGCCTTGGACGGGATCGACCGTCGCATCCTCGCCGAGCTGCAGGAGGATGGCCGCATGACCAACGTGGAGCTGGCCCGCCGCGCGGACATCTCGGCCCCGCCTTGCCTGCGCCGGGTGCGCCGGCTGGAGGAGGCGGGCATCATCCGCGGCTACCACGCCGACACCGACCCAGCCAGGCTCGGCTGGCCGATCGAGTTCTTCGCCATCGTCGGCCTGGACAGCCAGAAGGAGGCCGTGCTGGCCGGGTTCGAGCGCATGGTGGCCGCCTGGCCGGAGGTGCGGGCCTGCCACATGATCCGCGGCGGCGGCGACTTCCTGCTGCGCCTGCTGGCCCGCGACACGGCGCACGAGAACCGCCTGACCCAGGCGCTGACCGGGGCCGAGTCGGTGGCCCGGGTGCAGACGTTGCAGACCATCCGCACCAGCCGCGACATCGCCGGCGTGCCGGTCTGACGGCGGCTCGGTTGACGCGGCCACGCCGCAGCCGCAGATAGTTGGGACGCACGGCAATAAGCAATGGGACACGGAATGACCGACATCACGCTCTGGGGCTTCAACGGCTCGACCTACGTCCGCACGGTGCGGATGCTGCTCGCCGAGAAGGGGGTGGCGGGCTACCAGCAGGTGCCGGTCGACGTGCTCAAGGGCGAGCCGAAGAGCCCCGAGCACATGCAGCGTCACCCGTTCGGCAAGGTGCCCGTCGTGGACGTGGACGGCTTCCGCATCCTTGAGACGCCCGCCATCGCGCGCTACCTCGACACGGTGCTGCCCGGCGCGTCCCTGATCCCGCAGGACCCGAAGGACGAGGCGCGGATGGACATGGTGGTCAGCATCATCGACAATTACGGCTACCAGCCGATCATCGGCGGCATCGTCGCCTACCACCTGTTCCCGGAGTTCGTGGGCGGCAAGAATGCCGAGATGCACCACGCCGGCCTGCGCGACGGCCGCAAGGCCATCACCGAGATCATGAAGCTGAAGGCCCAGTCCCCCTGGCTGGCAGGCGAGGCGTGCAGCATCGCCGACCTGTACCTGGCCCCCGTCATGGCTTACATCACGATGACGCCGCACCAGGAGGAGTTCCTGGGCCTGCCCGGCGTGCGCGGCTGGTGGGACGCGATCTCCACCCGGGACAGCTTCACGGCGACGCAGCCCTAAGCTTAGTTGGCAGGCGGGGCTTTCTCGCCGACGCCTTTGAAGAAGGTGTAGCAGAACGTCCCATCGGTCTGTGCTGTTCTGCGAAGTGCTTGAATCCCGGCGTCGAACGTCTCAGCGTCGGTGATTCCCGCCTCTAACGCGGGGCCGCGCACTCCCTCAATCATCGCCGTGAACGTCTTTACGATGAAGGCATCCAAAAGCTCCGGCCTGCTGCCATCAGCATACATCAAACGCGGCGAGACACAGACAGCTTGCAGGCCGGCACCGACCATAAGCGGATAGATTTGGCGGCCAATCATGGCATTTCCGCCCGCCGCCCGTTGCAGTTCGACCTGGCAACCGATGGCGATGCGCGCTTTGTCGCTGTCAGGGTGGAAGTAGGCAGAGCCATGGTCACCGTCGATGACAGTCATGGTCCCACCAGGCTTGAGCACTTTGCTCAGGCATGTCAGTGCTTCAGATGGGCAAGCCAGATGCTCAAGAACAAAGCAGACGAAGATGTGGTCGAAGGACTCTGGGGCGAACGTCAACGCGAAGATATCCGCTTGCTGAAAAACGACGTTGGTCAGTCCTGCTGACTCGCACGCCTGCCGCGCTGAGGCAACCGATGCTGACGAGATGTCGATAGACGTGAAACGAGCATCGGGGCTGCGACTTGCTAGGATCAGGCTTTGTGCCCCAACCCCGCATCCCGCTTCCAAAACGGAGCATCCTGCCGGGTATGCCGTGTCAGAGTGCAGCAATTCGACGAGCGCGCCTGCCTGATCTTGCAGCCGTTCATCCTCTCGCTGACGGTAGCCGTGCACGTACGACTGGCTCATGTTTGCCCCACCCTGCTTTTGTTGCGTGATAGACAAGCTGAGGTAAGGCCCTTCAGCAGGTCACGAGCTTGACGGGGCCGCGCGTGCGGCCGACTGACGGCTCCATGCCGACCGAGCTGTCCGTCATCGTGCCCTGCTACAACGAGCGGGCCAACGTCCGCCCCGCTCGTGGCCCGGCTGCACGCCGCCCTGCACGGCACGGCTTGGGAAGCCGTGTTCGTGGACGACGACAGCCCCGACGGCACCGCCGCCGAAATCCGCGCCGTCGCGGCGATCGACCGGCGCGTGCGCTGCATCCGCCGTATCGGCCGCCGCGGCCTGGCATCGGCCGTGATGGAGGGCGCGCTGTCCTCCTCCGCCCCATATGTCGCCGTCATCGACGGGGACTTGCAGCA
>CAXTTH010000190.1:0-4881 GCA_964247035.1 uncultured Acetobacteraceae bacterium | reverse complement strand
GTTCAGCCGCTGCGCCGCGCTGACGGCGGCGGTTTGGCCCAGGTGCGCCGGCGCGTCCGACAGGATAGCGGGGCTCGGCAGGGCGGACCTTGGCGCGGCGCGGGCCGGCCGCCGCCGGGTCAGCGCCAGGGTGGCCAGCCCGAGCAGCGCCAATCCGGAAGTCGCCACGGCCGTGGTGTTGCAGGGCATCGCTTCTCCGATCATCCGGCGGCGAACCGCTCGGCGTCCTGCTGCTTGAAGTCCAGGCCCAAGCCGGGACGGGTAAGGTCTGGCCTGATTACGCCGTCTTGCGGCACGGGCGCGCCGTCAAACAGCATGCGCTCGATCCGCACGTGGTCGTGGAACCATTCGCAGTGGCGGAAGCGCGGGGCGGCGCAGGCGAGATGGCGGTGCAGCGCCGGGGCGCAGTGGGCCGACAGGTCGGTGTGGAACGCCTCGCACAGCACGGCCGCCTGCATGAACCCGGTGACGCCGCCGCACCGCGTGGCGTCGGCCTGCTGCACGTCCACCGCGCCCGCCTCCAGCATGCGGCGGAAATAATCCAGGTCGTAGCCGTACTCTCCCGCGGCCACCTCCATCGGCGCGGGCACGTGGTCCCGCACCCGGCGCAGCCCGGCGAGATCGTCGGAGGAGACCGGCTCCTCGAACCACCGCACATCCTGCTCGGCGGCGAATACCCGCGCCAAGGCGATCGCCTGCTTGACGCCGTATGCGCCGTTGGCATCGACGAACAGGATGGCCGTCCCGATCGCGGCCTTGGCGGCGGCGACGCGCGCCGGGTCCCGCGCCGGGTCGCTGCCGATTTTCATCTTGACGGAGCGGCAGCCGTCCCGCTCCACCCAGCCGGCCAGTTGCTCGGCGAGCCGGCCGTCATCGTAGCTGGTGAAGCCGCCGCTGCCATAGATCGGCACCTCGTCGCGGCAGCGCCCGAGCAGGCTGGCGAGCGGCAGGCCTAGCAGCTTGGCCTTCAGGTCCCACAGCGCGGCATCGACGGCGGAGATGGCCGTCGCCGCCATGCCGGCGCGGCCCAGGTTGCGCACCGCCGCCTGCATTGCGTGCCAGGCACGCTGCGGGTCCATGGCGTCGCCGCCTGCGGCCACCGGCGCCAGCTTGCCCGTGACCAGGGAGGCCACCGGCGAGCCGGCATAGGTGTAGCCTATGCCCGTGCAGCCTCCCGCCTTTGCATGCACCACGATGATCGTGGTTTCCGCCCAGGCGGCCGTGCCGTCCGCCTCGGGGGCGTCGGTCGGGATGGTGTAGGCGCGCGCCGACACATCCCGCACCGCCAGGTCGGCGGCCATGGTTCAGCCGTGCCCGGGCAGCACGCCGGCCAGCACCTGCTTGACGCTGTTCTTGACGACGCTGCCCAGCTCCGGCTCGCTCCGCATCATGGACAGGAAGTTCTTGGCGTCCTTGAAGGTAATGTGCGGCGGCAGCGGCGGCACATTGGGGTCGGCATAGACGTTCATGATGACGGGGCGGTCGGCGGCGAACGCCTCGTCCCAGGCAGCGCCGATCTTCTCCGGGTCGCGCACTACGATACCTTTCAGCCCGAGCAGCTCCGCATAGGCGTGGTAGGCGAAGTCCGGGATCGACTGGGTGGATTCCGTCTTGCCTTCGCCGAGCTGGACCCGCTCCTCCCAGGTGACCTGGTTCAGGTCCTGGTTGTTCAGCACCATGACGACCAGCCGCGGGTTGGACCATTGCTTCCAGTACTTGGAGATGGTGATCATCACGTTCAGGCCGTTCATCTGCATGGCGCCGTCGCCGATGAAGGCGATCACCACGCGGTCGGGAAACGCCATCTTGGCCGCCATGGCGTAGGGCGTGGCGGCGCCCAAAGAGGCCAGGCTGCCGGACAGCGAGCCCATCATGCCGCGGCGCATCTTGATGTCGCGGCCGTACCAGTTGGCGACCGAGCCGCTGTCCCCGGTCATGATGCAGTTCTCGGGCAGCCGCTTGTTCAGCTCCCAGAAGATGCGCTGCGGGTTGATCGGCTCCGCCGCCACCATCGCCCGGTCCTCCAGCAGCTTCCACCACTTGGCCACGTCGGAGGCGATCTCCTTGCGCCAGCTGCCAGGCTCCTTCTGCTCCAGCATCGGCAGCAGCGCGCGCAGGGTGGTGGCGCTGTCCCCGGCGATGTTGACCTCCATGGGGTAGCGCAGGCTGAGCCGGGTCGGGTCGAGGTCGATCTGCACCGCCCGCGCCGAGCCGGGCTTGGGCAGGAACTCGCTGTACGGGAACGAGGAGCCGACCACCAGCAAGGTGTCGCAGTCCTGCATCAGGTTCCAGGACGGCGTGCTGCCCAGCAGGCCGATGCCGCCTGTGACCCAGGGCAGGTCGTCCGGCAGCGCCGCCTTGCCGAGCAGCGCCTTGGCGCAGCCGGCCTGCAAGCGGTCGGCCACGGCGATCAGCTCGTCCGTGGCGCCGAGCGCGCCGGAGCCGACCAGCATGGCGACCTTCTTGCCGGCATTCAGCACGGACGCGGCCTGGCGCAGCACCGTCTCGGCCGGCTGGTAGGCGGGGCCTGCGAAGCCTGTGCCGGTGTGCGTGGTGCCGTGCACCAGCGGTGGGTCCTGGTAGGCGAGTTCCTGTACGTCGTTCGGGATGATGACGCAGGTGACGCTGCGGGTGGCGGACGCGATGCGCACGGCGCGGTCGATCGCGTGGCGCACCTGCTCCGGCACCATGGCGGTCACGACGTATTCGCTGGCCACGTCCTTGAACAGCGTTTGCAGATCGACTTCCTGCTGGTAGTGCGCGCCGATCGCGGTGCGCGACTGCTGGCCGACGATGGCGACCACCGGGACGTGGTCCATCTTGGCGTCGTATAGGCCGGTCAGCAGGTGGATCGCGCCGGGGCCTGACGTGCCGTAGCACAGCCCGACCCCGCCGGTGAACTTGGCGTGCGCGGAGGCCATGAAGGCGGCCATCTCCTCGTGGCGGACCTGGACATACTCCATCGTGTCCTTGGCTTTCTCCAACGCCACGTCCAGGCCGCCGACGCCGTCGCCGGGATAGCCGAACACGCGCTTGAGGCCCCATTCCCCCAGCCGATGCCAAACGAAGTCGCTGACGTTCATGCTCATCATCTGTCTCCGTGCCGGACCGGTGCGCGTGGGTTGAGGTTGGGCAGTCCTACGCCGCAGGCAGCGCCGCGTTGCCGGGCTGAGGGCTCCATGTGCGGAACGATCCCGATCACGCTTTCGGGAAGCGCGTTGAAAACCAGCATCGTTGCCAGGATGTCATTGGCACCATGACCCAAATCGAAGTGGCGCTGGACGCCCACGCAACCATCGGCGAGTCGCCGACCTGGTGCGCCGAGGACGCCGCGCTGTACTGGATCGACGTCAAGCGTCCGGCGCTGTACCGCTACCATCCCGCCACCGGCGGCCAACGCTGCTGGCCGGTCAGCGCCGACATCGGAGCGTTCGCGCTGGAGCCAGGGCTTGGCAGCGCCGTGGTGGCGCTGCGCACCGGGCTGTTCCGCCTTGATCTCGCATCCGGGTCGCTGTCCCTGCTGGCGGCCCCGCCGTTCGACCCGGCGCTGCACCGCTTCAACGAGGGCGCCTGCGACGCGTCCGGGCGGTTCTGGGTGGGCGCCATGTTCGACCCGGTGCAGCCCGGCACGCAGCCGCCCGGCAAGGCGAGCCTGTGCAGCTTCACGCTCGACGAGGGTTTGAGGCGCGAGCCGGACGCGGCGGACCTGCACAACGGCATGGCGTGGTCGCCGGACGGACGGCGCTTCTACCTGTCCCACAGCCAGAGCCAGGACATCCACGTCTTCGACTTCGACCCGGCGGGCCGCATCAACGGCCGCCGGGTGTTCGCCGCCATCCCCGAAGCGCTCGGGCTGCCGGACGGGGCGGCGGTGGATGCGCAAGGCGGCTACTGGTGCGCCATCCACGGCGGCGGCCGGCTGCGCCGCTTCACGGCCGAGGGCGCGTTCGACCGGGACATCGCCCTGCCCGTCAGCCAGCCGACGATGTGCGCCTTTGCCGGGGAGCAGCTCGACGAGCTGTACGTGACCAGCGCCGCCCAGAAGCTCAGCCCGGAGCAGCTTGAAAGGCAGCCGCACGCCGGCGCCCTGCTGCGGCTGCGGCCCGGCGTGCGCGGGGTGGCCCGGCGCTGCACGGTTCGCTGAGGCGCATGCGCCCGGTAGGACTTGAACCCACGACCAAGCCGTTATGAGCGGCCCGCTCTAACCAACTGAGCTACGGGCGCATGCCCGTCCTCCATGCCCCAGCCGGCCTCCGCTTGGCAAGGATCGGCCCCGCCACTAGGGTCCGCGGCCATCGCAACCCGAGGCTCACCCATGGACGTCAGCAAGCTCGCCACCGGCAAGGCGCCGCCGCACGACATCAACGTCGTGATCGAGATTCCGCAGGGGTCGCAGGTCAAGTACGAGGTGGACAAGGACAGCGGCGCGATGGTGGTGGACCGCTTCCTGTTCACCCCGATGGCCTACCCCGCCGCCTACGGCTTCATTCCCGGCACCCTGGCCGAGGACGGCGACCCGGCGGATGCCCTGGTGCTCACCCCTGCCGCTCCCGTGGTGCCCGGCGCGGTCATCCGCTGCCGCCCGATCGGCATGTTGCAGATGGAGGACGAGAGCGGCCAGGACGAGAAGATCATTTGCGTGCCGCACGACAAGATCCACACCCAGTTCAAGGCGGTGCAGGCCGTAGAGGACCTGCCGGAGATCACTCGCCAGGCCATCGAGCACTTCTTCACCCGCTACAAGGACCTGGAGCCCGGCAAGTGGGTGAAGGTGACTGGCTGGGCGGACCGCGCGGCGGCCGAGGCGGTCATCGAGAAGGCGATCGCCGCCGCCAAGGTGTGATCCGCCGCCAGCTCTGGCTACAGGCCGCGGCGCTGCTG
>CAXTTH010000189.1:0-4884 GCA_964247035.1 uncultured Acetobacteraceae bacterium | reverse complement strand
CCGCCAGCCGCGGGCGCAAGGCGGCGATGCCGGGCCTGGTGCTGCAGGCGTTGGCCCGCCCAGACGGCGGCACGGCGCGGCTGGGCTTCACGGTGACCAAGAAGGTCGGCAACGCGGTGGTGCGCAACCGCACCCGGCGGCGGCTCAAGGAAGCGGCCCGCCTGTTGCTGCAAAACCGGCCGGTGGCGGACGTGGACCTGGTGGTGATCGGGCGGGACGGCACGCGCAGCCGGCCTTTCCTCCTGCTGATGGACGATCTGCGCCGCGCCCTGGACAAGGCGGGCGTGGCGTGAGTCCGGCCGCCGTGGCATTGCGCGGGGCCGTGCTGGCCTATCAATGGACGCTGCGCCCGGTGCTGGGGGCGAACTGCCGCTTCCACCCCGGTTGCAGCGACTACGCGCTGGAAGCGCTGCGCTCGCACGGGGCGGTGCGCGGCGGCGCCATGGCCGCATGGCGCGTGCTGCGCTGCAATCCCTGGAACGGCGGCGGCTTCGACCCCGTCCCCAAGCCCGAGAGCTGATCCTTCCCCCATGGACCAAAAACGCCTCATCGTCGCCATCCCGATCACCCTCGCGATCCTGCTCGGCTTCCAGCTCCTGGCGCCCAAGGCGCCGCTGCGGCCGGTGAGCCAGGAAACCGCGGCGAACCTCAACCGGCCGGACTCGAGCGCCAACCCGCGCGCCTTTGACCCCGCCTTCCCCGGCACGGAGCCGGAAGCGGTGCCGCCGCCGCGCGACGTGCCGCGCGTGCCGATCAACGCGCCCAAGGTGCAGGGCAGCGTCAGCCTGCGCGGCGCGGTGCTGGATGACCTGGTGCTGCGCGACTACCACGAGGAGGTCTCCCCCGCCTCGCCGCTGGTGCGCGTGCTGGAGCCGGCCTCCGACCTTGAGCCGAACTATATCCAGTACGGCTGGACCAGCGACACCCCCGGCGTGAAGCTGCCGGACGAGGCCACGATGTGGACGGCGTCCGCCCAGGAGCTGACGCTCGAGAAGCCGCTGACCCTCACCTGGGACAACGGCGCCGGGCTGGTGTTCTCCATCCATTACGCCGTGGACGACTTCTACATGTTCACCGTCACCCAATCGGTGACGAACAACACCGCCGCGCCGGTCGCCCTGCACAATTTCGCCCGGGTCCGGCGCGACTACCAGCCAGTCACCTCCGGCTATTACATCCTGCACGAGGGGCCGCTGGGCGTGCTGGACGGCCGCCTGGTCGATCCGAGCTACGCCACCGTGAAGGCCGACGGCCCGAAGCATGACGGGGTGGCGCAGTCCGAGCAGACCACTGGCGGCTGGATCGGCGTCACCGACAAGTACTGGCTGACCGCCGTGATCGCCGATGCAGCCGCCGCAGAGACCGCCACGTTCCGTTTCAGCGCCGCACCCGGCGGCCAGCCGCGCTACCAGACCGACCTCAGCGCCGCCGCGGCCCAGGTCGTCCCGCCCGGCGGCCAGGCCAGCAGCGGCTACCGCGCCTTCGCCGGCGCCAAGGAGGTGCACCTGCTGGCCCGCTACGAGGATTTGGGCCACATCCCGCTGTTCTCCTACGCGGTGGATTTTGGCTGGTTCTGGTTCCTGACCAAGCCGATCTTTTACGCGCTGGACTGGCTCAACGGCGTGCTGGGCAACTTCGGCCTGGCGATCATGGTGTTCACCGTGTTCGCCAAGGCGCTGTTCTTCCCGCTGGCCAACAAGTCCTACCGCTCGATGAGCAAGATGAAGCTGCTCGGCCCCAAGATGACGGCGCTGCGCGAGCGGCTGAAGGACGAGCCGGCCAAGCTGCAGACCGAGATGATGGGCCTGTACAAGGCCGAGAAGGTGAACCCGGCGGCCGGCTGCCTGCCCATGCTGGTGCAAATCCCGGTGTTCTTCTCGCTCTACAAGGTGATCTTCGTCACCATCGAGATGCGCCACGCGCCGTTCTTCGGCTGGATCCATGACCTGTCGGCGCTCGACCCGACCAACGTGTTCAACCTGTTCGGCCTGGCGCCGTTCGACCCCACCGCGCTGGCGCCGTTCCTGCACCTGTCCGCGTGGACGCTCATCATGGGCGCCACCATGTATGCCCAGCAGCAGCTGAACCCGCCGCCGCCGGACCCGATGCAGGCGCGGCTGTTCAAGTTCATGCCGCTGCTGTTCATGTTCATGATGGGCCGCTTTCCCGCCGGGCTGCTGATCTACTGGAGTTGGAACAATACCCTCACGATATGCCAGCAATGGTTGATCATGCGGCAGACTCGGCTGACCCCGACGGCAACAGTGCCCTTACCGAGGGCGCCCAAGAGCCAGGGAGCGAAAAGCTAAAGTAAGGTTTTGCGCATGAGCCTGAAGGTCATGTGTAAGCGTGTATGAAAAAGCGACACCCGTTTCGACCATTGAGGTATGTTCTGGTCCGTAAGCGGGCAAACACATTGGCTTACCACCTTGTCAAAAAGCGGCGTTTCGATGCTACCGTTAATCAGGGATGCCACGCTTCGTTGCAGGAAGTTTATCGCAACGGCTATCAGCCGCGGCAGCGACTTCTAGCGTTCGATACGCTGCGGGCTTTACGGGGTGCGTGGCGATCCAAAGCGCGGCAGGCTAGGTTCAGCCATGACAAGTGATGAACCTTGTAATCCCGATGACGATACAGGCCTTGAAAGCCCCGCTGTCTCGCTTGCAGACTCGGAAGAGGTCGACCTTGAGCCCGGGCGGCTGCTGTTCGCCGCCCCGTGCCGGTTCTTCTTCGCCGCCCAGCGCCTGGACCAGCTGCCGCCGCCCTCGGGCACGGAGGTGGCGTTCGCCGGCCGCTCCAACGTGGGCAAGTCATCGCTCATCAACGCCCTGGTGGGGCACCACGCCCTGGCGCGCGCCTCCAACACGCCAGGGCGCACCCGGCAGCTCAACTTCTTCGACCTCGGCGGCCGGCTGACGCTGGTGGACATGCCGGGCTACGGCTACGCGCAGGCGGCCAAGTCGGTGAAGGAGGACTGGCAAGGCCTGATGTTCGAGTACCTGCGCGGCCGGCCCACGCTGCGCCGGGTGCTGCTGCTGCTGGACGCGCGAATCGAGGTGAAGGCGTCCGACATCGCGGTGATGGACCTGATGGACCGCGCCGCCGTGACTTATCAATGCGTGCTGACCAAGGCGGACGACGTGCGGCCCCGCGCGCTGGAAGCCAAGCAGGCGGAAATCCTGGCGCTCACCCGCCAGCACGGCGCGGCGTTCCCGGACGTTGCCACCACCAGCAGCACGGACGGCGGCGGCATCGAGCTGCTGCGGGCCAGCCTCGCGGCGCTGGCGGCTTGACCGGGGCGCACCCGCGCCGCTAGGTCCGCGCGTTGCGGAGGGCCTGACAGCATGAGCGCTGCCATCGAAGAGTACATCCAGGCCGACCCGGCCGAGCAGGCCCGCATCCTGGTCCACGCGCTGCCCTACATGCGGCGCTACGCCGGGGCGACGGTGGTGGTGAAGTACGGCGGCCACGCCATGGGCGAGCAGGACCTGGCGATGGGCTTCGGCCGGGATATCGCGCTGCTGAAGCAGGTGGGGGTGAACCCGGTGGTGGTGCACGGCGGCGGCCCGCAGATTAACGCCATGCTGTCCCGCCTGTCCATCCAGTCCACCTTCGTCGATGGCCTGCGGGTGACGGACGCGGCGATGGTGGAAGTGGTCGAGATGGTCCTGTCCGGCACGGTCAACAAGCACATCGCCGGGCTGATCAACGCGGCCGGCGCGCTGGCGGTGGGCATCTCCGGCCGCGACGGCGGGCTGATCCGCGCCCGCAAGCTGTCCCGCACGGTGAAGGATCCGGGAAGCCGCATCGAGCGCGAGCTGGACCTGGGCTTCGTGGGCGAACCGGCGGAGATCGACGTGCGCGTCATCCACGCGCTGACCGGCGCCGGCATCATCCCGGTGATCGCCCCGGTGGGCTACGGCGATGACGGCCATATCTACAACATCAACGCCGACACGGTGGCCGGCGCGGTCGCCGGGGCGCTGGGGGCCAAACGGCTGCTGATGCTGACCGACGTGCCCGGCGTGCTGGACGGCGACAAGACGCTGATCCCCGAGCTGACGGTGGCCGACGTGGAGCGCCACTGCGCCAGCGGCGTGATCAGCGGCGGCATGATCCCCAAGGTGCAGACCTGCGTGGACGCGGTGCGCCAGGGCGTCAAGGCGGCGGTGATCCTGGACGGCAAGCTGCCTCATGCGTGCCTGCTGGAGATGTTCTTGCAGAGCGGCATCGGCACGCTGATCCGGGCTTGACCTGGAAGGTCAGCGGCCCGCGCTGGACAATGCGGCAAGCCGCATCGTGCGGGAGCACCAGCGCCGTCGTTGCCGAGCCTGCGGCGCCCCATCGATCAACCCGCCTGTGCTCCCCAAGGCGAGAGACGACCCGGCGGCGTAGGTGTCAGGCCTCGATCACGCCCTCGGCCAACAGGCTCTCCGCCGTGGCAACGATGGCGTCGTCGTTGGACCTCAGCGTCCATCCAAGCTCCCGCTTGGCTTTGTCGGACGAGACCGGACGCGGCTTGGCTAGCTCGAACAGCCGCTCGCGCACGACCGGATCGACGATCGCGGACAGGCGCACCACCCAATTCGGCAGCGTGCGGCGCGGCACCCGCTTGGCAAGCGGAACGCGCTCCCTCAGCACGCGCGCCACGTCCGCCATCCAGTAGAACGGCCCGGCGCCGATGTAGCGCTGCCCGGCCGCCTTCGGCTCCAGCATCGCGCGGCAGTGCAGGTCCGCGATGTCGCGCACGTCCACCAGAGGCCAGCCGAACTTGGGCAGCCCCGGCAGCGAGCCGTCCATCAGCTTCTTGACGATGTCGATCGAAGCGGAGAAGTCCTGCCCGAGAACCGGCCCCAGCACGGCGCCCGGGTTGATCGTCACCAG
>CAXTTH010000188.1:0-4901 GCA_964247035.1 uncultured Acetobacteraceae bacterium | reverse complement strand
CCGTCCAGCCCTGCGCGGGCGCCACCGCCAGGACGGTTTCGCCGCCGCCGATGCGCAGCCGGTGGTAGCCGGGCTCGGCGGGCAGGGCGATGGCAGCGCCGTCCCCGTCCTGCGCCGCGCCGCCGAGGACGCCGCCACCCTCTAGCTCGATCTCGTAGGGACCCGGCGGCACAGGCAGCCGCAGCACGCCGCCGGCATCCCCGGCCACCAAGGGGGGCAGCCGCCCAGGGCTGCGTAGCGATCGCAGGCTGTCGGCGATCGCCGAGGGCGAATCCGCAGGCAGCCCGAGGGCCGCCAGCACGGCGACGAGCGTCGGCTCCCCGACATCGTGCCAGCGCCCGTGCACGTCCTTCCAGCGAACTGCCAGCCCGGCCGTCTCCGCCAGGTCGTGCAGGCTCAACGCGGCGGCTCAATCCAGGCAGTGGCGGAGCGCTCGACCAGGAAGCCGTACATCGCGCCGTCCCACGCGCCCAACGGCCACTCGAAGAGCATGTCGCCGGAGGGCATCGGGATGACGGGCTTCTCGTCGCCCAGGTTGAGCGCGATCGCCAGCGTCTCCCCCGTGCCCAGCGTCCAGCGCGCCACCAGGGCGTGCTTGCCCAGCACGTCCACCCCGGCGGTGCGCGCCCCCGGGAGGCCCGGCGTCACGCGCTCCCGCCGCAGGTGCAGCAGCTTGGTGGCGAACGAGGCGTCGCCGCCGAGATCGGGGATGGAGGCCTGGAACGTGCTGGCGGCGTTGGGGTCGGGGATGCTGTCGCGCCGCGCCGGGTCCTGGAAGGCGGCGAAGTGCTTGAACTCGGCGCGGCGGCCCTTGCGCACCAGCTCGGCCAGCTCGTCGTTGTGGTCGGTGAAGAACAGGAACGGCGTCCGGCTCTCCACCTCCTCGCCCATGAACATCAGCGGGATGAACGGCGACAGCAGCAGCAGCACGGTGGCGGCGCGCAGCGCCTGCGGGTCGGCCAGCGCCGTCAGCCGCTCGCCCAGGGCGCGGTTGCCGATCTGGTCATGGTTCTGCAGGCAGATGACGAAGGCGGTGCTGGGCAGGTGGCCAGACGGCTCGCCGCGCGGCTCGCCGCTGTGCTTGGACACCTGGCCCTGGTAGGCGAACCCTTCGGCCATCGACGTGGCCAGGTGCTGGATCGGGTCGGCGAAATCCTCGTAGTAGCCTTCCTGCTCGCGCGTCAGCAGCACGTGCAGCGCGTGATGCACGTCGTCCGTCCACTGCGCGTCGAAGCCGGGCGCGTCCGGGCCGGTGCGCAGGTGGCGGGCGGCGTTGCCCTCGTGCTCCATCACCAGGTGCACGTGGCGGCCCGGCTCGACCCCGGCGCGGATGGCGCGGGCCAGCTCGTCCAGGAACTCCGGGTCCTTGAAGGCGTGCACGGCGTCGAAGCGCAGCCCGTCCACGCGATATTCGTTGAGCCAGTACAGCGCGTTCTGCGTGAAGTACTGCTGCACCTGCGGCTTGCGGAAGTCGATCGCCGCCCCCCAGGGGGTATGCAGGTCCTCGCGGAAGAACGGCTTGGCGAACGCGTGGATGTAGGCGCCGTCCGGGCCGAAATGGTTGTACACCACGTCCAGGAACACCATCAGCCCCAGCCCGTGCGCGGCATCGACCATGGCCTTGAACTGGTCGGGCGTGCCGTAGGCGGCATCCGGCGCGTAGGGCAGCACCCCGTCGTAGCCCCAGTTGTGCGCCCCGGGGAAGTCGGCGACCGGCATCAGCTCGATCGCGGTGACGCCGAGCGCGGCCAGGCGGGGCAACTCGGCGCGGATGCCGTCGAAGCCGCCGAACGCGCCGGCATGCAGCTCATAGATCACCGTCTCGTGCCACGGCCGGCCCTGCCATCCGGCGTGCTGCCAGGCGTAGCTGCGCGGGTCCACCACCAGGCTCGCGTCGTGCACGTCGGAGGCTTGCGCGCGGGAGGCCGGGTCGGGAAAGGCCAGGCCGTCCGGGGCTGCGAACTTGTATCGGTCGCCCGGCTTGGCAGGCACGGTCGCGGCATAGACGCCGTCCGCCTCCGCCGCCATCGGATGCTCGGCGCCGTTCAGTTGCAGGGCCAGGCGCTCGACGGAGGGCGCCCAGACGCGGAAGCGGGCCTTGCCGTCCTCGAGATCGGCGCCGAACGGCAGGGCGTGGGCGAACCGTTCGGTCATGGTGGGCTCCGTGTCGGCCGCAGGATCACTCCGCGACGAGGATGATGGTCGCCAGCGGCGGCAGCGTCAGCAGCAGCGAGGCGGGCTGGTCATGGCTCGGCCTGTCCTCCGCCTGGACGGCGCCGTTGTTGCCCACGTTGCTGCCGCCGTAGATGGCCGCGTCCGTGTTCAGGACCTCCCGCCACGCGCCGCCCTGCGGCGCCCCGAGGCGGTAGCCATAACGCGGCACGGGCGTGAAGTTGCAGACCACCAGCACGGGCGTCGCGCCATCGCCTGCCAGCCGCAGGTAGGCGAACACGCTTTGCTCGGCGTCCCCGCCCACCACCCAGCGGAAGCCTTCCGGCACGCAGTCCATCCGGTGCAGCGCTGGCAGGTCGCGGTACCGCGCGTTCAGGTCGCGCACCAGGGACTGTACGCCGCGATGCTCCGGCTGGTCCAGCAGATGCCAGTCCAGGCCGTGGTCGTGGTTCCATTCCCGCTCCTGGGCGATCTCGCAGCCCATGAACAGCAGCTTCTTGCCCGGGTGGGTCCACATGAAGCCGAGATAGGCGCGCAGGTTGGCGAATTTCTGCCAGCGATCCCCCGGCATCTTCCCGAGCAGCGATCCCTTGCCGTACACCACCTCGTCGTGGCTGACCGGCAGCAGGAACTTCTCGCTGTAGGCGTACACCATGCCGAACGTCATCTCGCCGTGGTGATACTTGCGATACACCGGCTGCTCCTCGACGTAGTGCAGCGTGTCGTGCATCCAGCCCATGTTCCACTTGTAGGTGAAGCCGAGCCCGCCCTCGTCCGCTGGCTTGGTGACGCCGGGCCAGGCGGTGCTCTCCTCGGCGATCAGCATCGCGCCGGGCGCGCGCCCGGCCACGGCGCGGCTCAGCTCCTGGAGGAAGGCCACCGTCTCCAGGTTCTCGCGCCCGCCATGCTTGTTCGGCACCCACTCGCCGGCCTTGCGGCTGTAGTCGCGGTACAGCATGGACGCCACCGCATCCACCCGGATCGCGTCGGCGTGGTAGTGCTCCAGCCAGAACAGGGCGGAGCCGATCAGGAAGGCGCGCACCTCGTTGCGGCCAAGGTTGTAGATCAGCGTGTTCCAGTCCTGGTGGAACCCCTCGCGCGGGTCCTGGTGCTCGTACAGCGCCGTGCCGTCGAAATGCGCCAGGCCGTAGGCGTCGGTCGGGAAGTGCGCCGGCACCCAGTCCAGGATCACGCCGACCCCGGCCGCGTGGCAGCGGTCCACGAAGCGCGCGAACGCCTCGGGCGGGCCGAGCCGGGAGGAGGGGGCGAACTGCCCCAAGGGCTGGTAGCCCCAGGAGCCGCCGAACGGGTGCTCCATGATCGGCAGCAGCTCGATATGGGTGAAGCCCAGCCCGGCGGCGTATGGCACCAACTGGTCGGCCAGCCGGTCCCAGCCGTCCACCCCCATGCTGGCCGCCGGCGACCAGGACCCGGCATGCACCTCATAGACCGAGATCGGCGCGCCCTCCGCCTGCCGCGCCGCGCGGCTGGCCACCCACTCGGCGTCTGTCCAGGGGAACGGCGCGTCGTCGGCCACGATGGAGGCGGTCAGCGGCGGGATCTGCGCGGCCCAGGCCACCGGGTCGGCCTTCAGCGGCAGCGGCGCGCCGTGCGGGCCGAGCATCTCGTACTTGTAGAGCACGCCGGCGCCGATGCGCGGCACGAACAGCTCCCACACGCCGGGTCCGTGGCGCTTGCGCATCGGGTGGCGGCGGCCGTCCCAGCCGTTGAAGTCCCCCACCACCGACACGCGCTGCGCGTTGGGCGCCCACACGGCGAAGCGCACGCCGGCCACGCCCTCCAGCTCCGCCGGGTGCGCGCCCATGCAGCGGCCGAAATCCAGGTGGCGGCCTTCCGCGAGCAGATACACGTCCAGGTCGCCCAGCACGGGCGGGAAGGAGTACGGGTCCTCGGTCTCCCAGCTCGCGGCACCCTGGTTGATGCGCAGGCGGTAGGCGCGGTGCGTGCCTGCCGGGCCGGCGAAGAACCCGGCCGGATGCACGCGGCGCAGGTCGCCCACGGTCAGCCCGGTGTCCCGCTCCACCACGGAGACGGCATCCGCGCCGGGCATGAAGACGCGGATCGTGCCGTCATGCGGACCCAGCACGGCGAACGGGTCGCCGTGGCGGGCCTCGACGATGGCAGTGACGGCGCCGTCATCGAGGCTGGCCGGCGGGTCCGAGATCACGTCAAGCATCGGCAGGCTCCGCGGGCAGGTTCAACAGGCGGGCGGCGATGGCGTACAGCCCTTGCAGCGGGATGCCGATCCAGGTCGGGCGGTTCGCCGCCTCGTAGCGTATCTCGTAGGCGGCCTTTTCCAGCAGGAACAGGTCCAGCATGGCGGCCTCGCCGGAGGGCGACACCCACTTGTCCGGCGCCTCCGCCAGCACGGCGCGGTAGGCGTCCAGGAACGCCGCCTCCGCCCCGGCCCGGAAATGCTGCAGCAACTCGCCCCGGCGGCCGGAGGCGGTGGCGTTGCTCGCCACCCGGCCCGGCAGCGCGGCGGCGGAGGCGTAGTCGAACGAGCGCAGCAGCCCCGCCACGTCGCGGATGGCGCAGGACTTGGCGCGGCGCTGCTCCATGGTGCGGGCCGGCTCGCCCTCGAAGTCGATCAGGTAGGCGTCCGACTGCACCACCAGCACCTGGCCCAGGTGGAAGTCGCCGTGCACCCGGGTGCGCAGCGAGCCCTCGCCGGACGCGGCCAGCCGGTGCGCCGCCTGCCGCCGCCC
>CAXTTH010000187.1:0-4912 GCA_964247035.1 uncultured Acetobacteraceae bacterium | reverse complement strand
CTGTTCGAGGAGCGTTTCGTCTGCATCGTGAGGAACGGCCATGCCGCGGCGCGCGCGCCGCTGGACCTGGCGACCTTCCTGGGCCTGTCCCACGCGCTCGTGTCGCCAGAAGGCGACCGCTTCGGGCACGTCGATGCGGCGCTGGCCCGGCAAGGCCTGAAGCGCCGCCTGGTCCTCACGCTGCCGAACCTCTACGCGGTGCCGCCGGTCATCGCGCGCTCGGACATGGTCGCCACGGTGATGGCCGGGGTGGTGGCCGCCTCGGGCCATGCGGGCGAGCTGTGCGTGCTCGACCCGCCGCTCGACCTGGAGCCGATCCCGTTCGTGATGTGCTGGCACCAGCGCAACGACGCCCACCCGGCGCAACGCTGGCTCCGCGACTGCATCGCGTCCCTGTACGCCGGCCCATGCTGAAGGCGTCCATGCTGACCGGCGCCGCTTTCCGTGCTATGTCCATGGCATGGGCAACACCACCTCCTCGCAAGCCGACGACACGCCGGCGTCCGTCGACCCCGCCATCGAGTCGGCCCTGGCACAGGCGCGGTCTGGGCAAGTGGTGTCCTACGAGGCCGTCCGTGCTTGGCTGCTGTCTTGGGGCACGGATACGGAGCGCCCCGCCCCTCCGTGCCCGTAGTCCTGACGGCGCTGGCCGTGGCCGACCTTCAAGACATCCGGGACCATATCGGGCATGACAACCCTGGCGCTGCGAACCGGGTTGCCGTCCAGCTTGTCGCGGCCTGTGACCGCCTGGAATACCTGCCAGAAAGGGGACGGCCTGGGCGCGTGACAGGAACCCGGGAACTGGTCGCGTTGTGGCCCTACGTCATCACCTACCGCGTGACGCCTGAAGTCGTCCAAATCCTGCGCGTATGGCATGGCGCTCAAGACCGGTGATGCCGGAACAGCCAAGCCTCGGCCGCAGCATCGGCTCTACCGCGTGACGATGCCGCGCCCGAACATGCCAAGCTACATCGCAGTGATGCGCAAAGGGGTCGGAAGCGACTACGGAGTGGATTTTCCGGACTTGCCTGGCTGCGTTACGGTTGGGAGAACGCGGGATGAGACGTGGCGCATGGCAGCCGAGGGGCTGGACCTGCACCTGGAAAGGATGGCCGCGGATCGTGAATCTTTGCCGCCACCATCCTCCCTGGACCGCATCATGGCTGACCAAAGGCAGCATGAGGCAGTGGCGTTCCTCGTGAACGCCGGGTCCAAAACGGCAAAAGCTTGGAAGGCACCTAAACTATAAGGCGATATGGCACACCCGATCCGACATGAGGGCATTCCCGACAATGGTTTGCTGAGCGGTCGGCTGCGGCACGTGTATTGGGTTGGCGGCGGAAGCGGCGCGGGCAAGTCAACGATCGCTCGCCGCCTCGCGGTTAAGCATGGGCTACGGCTTTATTCGACCGACGATGCGATGCCGGGCCACGGGCGGCGGTGTCCCCCTAAAGACTGTCCATTTCTCGCCGTGTTCAGAAAAATGAGCATGGACGAGAGATGGGTCGATCGTTCACCGCAAACCATGCTGGAAACCTTTCACTGGTTCCGCGGCGAAGGCTTTGACCTAATTATCGATGACTTACTGAATTTCCCATCAGATCAAGGCATTGTGGTTGAGGGCTTCAGATTGCTGCCCCAGTCTGTAAAGCCGCTGCTCCACAATCCGAGCCAGAGTGTATGGCTCATTCCAACGCCCAAGTTCCGGCTTGCCGCATTTGAAAACCGAGGCTCCTTGTGGAGCATTGCTGAGAAAACCAGCAATCCGGAGCGCGCCTTAGTCAACCTTCTTGAGCGGGATCGGCTTTTCACGGCACACGTCCAGGACATGGCTGAAAGGGTCGGTGTGCCCGTGATCAATGTGGATGTTTCCATGACTGAAAGCGTTCTGGAAAACCGTGTTGCGACGCAATTCGCCCTTCAACCAGCACCAGAGCGGCACAATCAACAGCAGCGCTCGCATTAGGCTAGTTGCCTGCCCAGGGTGCGTTGTCTTCGTGCTGAGATAGACCCCACTTGCATTCATGCCGTCCGTACTCCGGAAGCGGGGTACGCCGATATCATAGCCCCGAATCCTATTTTCCTTGACTTCGCTGCACTGCACCACTAAACACCGCCCTGCGCACCTCGATGCCCGGCTTCGCCGTTTCCGAACGCCAGCCTCCATCCCATCCAGTGTCTCGCGCCGGTTCGTGGTCCTGCTGATCGCGATTGACGCCCCAGAGCACATCCGCGATGGCGCGTCCGCATACGAAAGTCACCCATGTCATCCTTCCAAGACCTCGGCCTGGCCGCGCCGCTGCTCGCCGCGCTGACCGCCAAGGGCTACGCCGATCCCACGCCGATCCAGCAGCAGGCCATCCCGCACGTGCTGACCGGCCATGACGTCCAGGGCATCGCCCAGACCGGCACCGGCAAGACCGCCGCCTTCGCCCTGCCCATCATCCACAACATGCTCGCCAACCGGAAGCACCCGGGCAAGCGCGGCGTGCGCTGCCTCGTCATGGCGCCGACGCGCGAGCTGGCCAGCCAGATCGCCGAGAGCTTCCGCGAGTACGCCGCCGGGTCGCCGATCCGCGTCGCCTTGATGTTCGGCGGCGTGCCGAAGCCGCGCCAGGCCCGCGCGGTGGACAACGGCGTCGATGTGCTGGTGTGCACGCCGGGCCGCCTGCTGGACCACCTGAACGACCGCGCCGTGAACCTCGGCAACGTCGAAGTGCTGGTGCTGGACGAGGCGGACCACATGCTGGACCTCGGCTTCATCGTGCCGATCAAGAAGATCGTCTCCTACATCCCCAAGGTGCGGCAGACGCTGTTCTTCTCGGCCACCATGCCCAAGGAGATCGAGAGCCTGGCCGGCGCGCTGCTGCGGGACCCGGTGCACGTCGCCGTCACCCCCGTCGCCAAGACCGCCGACCGGGTGGAGCAGACCGTCGTGTTCGTCGAGGCGCCGCGCAAGCGCGCCCTGCTCAGCGCCATCCTCAAGCGCAAGGGCATGGGCCGCACGCTGGTGTTCACCCGCACCAAGCACGGCGCGGACAAGGTCGTGCAGCACCTGGAGGCGTCCGGCCAGCGCGCCGCCGCCATCCACGGCAACAAGAGCCAGGGCCAGCGCGAGCGCGCCTTGGCCGCATTCAAGGACGGCAGCGTGTCGGTGCTGATCGCCACCGACATCGCCGCCCGCGGCATCGACGTGGACGGCATCACCCACGTCATCAACTTTGACCTGCCGAACGTGCCGGAAAGCTACGTCCACCGCATCGGCCGCACCGCGCGCGCCGGCCATGCCGGGGAGGCGATCAGCTTCTGCGACCCGACGGAGCGGCCGCACCTGCGCGGCATCGAGAAGCTGATCCGCACCCGCCTGCCGGTGGCGGAGATGGAAGCCCTGGCCGCCTGAGCCCCAACCGCTGGAAGGACGGCCGTGCGGCGCATCATCGACCTGTCGATCGCGATCAGCAACGACGTGCCCGCCGACCCGTCCTTCCAGCGCCCCCGCATCCAGTACAGCGCCCACCGCGAGACGGCCGCGATGGTCGCGTCGCTGTTCCCCGGCCTCTCGCCCGACGAGCTGCCGGACGGCCAGGGCTGGGCGGTGGAGCAGTTGACCCTGTCCAGCCACAACGGCACCCACCTGGACGCGCCCTGGCACTACCACGCCACCATGGATGGCGGGCAGCGGGCCATCACCATCGACGAGATCCCGCTCGACTGGTGCCTGCAGCCCGGCGTCAAGCTGGACTTCCGCCACCTGCCGGACGGCGCCGTCGTCCAGCCGGCCGACATCGACGCCGAGCTGGCCCGCATCGGCCACGCGCTGCGCCCGCTGGAGATCGTCGTCATCAACACGGCCGCCGGCGCGCGCTTCGGCCAGGAGGACTACATCCACCGCGGCTGCGGCGTCGGGCGCGAAGGCACCCTGCACCTGACCCGGCAGGGCGTGCGCGTGGTCGGCACCGACGGCTGGAGCTGGGATGCGCCCTTCCTCCACACCGCCCGGCGCTACGCCGAGACGCGGGACGCCGGGCTGATCTGGGAGGGCCACAAGGCGGGGCGCGAGGCCGGCTACTGCCAGATCGAGAAGCTGCACGGGCTGGAGCAGTTGCCCGCCACCGGGTTCCTGGTCTCCTGCCTGCCGGTGAAGATCGAGGGCGGCTCCGCCGGGTGGACCCGCGCCGTCGCCATCCTCGACGGCTGACGGCCATGCAACCCGGCCCTGCCATGCGCCGTTCCCCGCACTGACCGAACAGGGACGCGAGCATGGCTAGGATCCTGGTGCTGTACTATTCCACCTACGGCCACGTCGAGAAGCTGGCCGACGCCCTGGCGGACGGCGCGCGCGCGGCAGGCGCCAGCGTGGACATCCGCCGGGTGCCGGAGACGGTGCCACAGGACGTGGCGGAGAAGTCGCACTACAAGCTCGACCAGTCCGCCCCGATCGGCACGCCGGAAGAGCTGGAGCGCTACGACGCCATCGTCGTCGGCACCCCCACGCGCTACGGCCGCATGAGCTCGCAGATGTCGGCGTTCTGGGACCGCACCGGCAGCCTGTGGGCGAGCGGCGCGCTGGTCGGCAAGGTCGGCGCGGCGTTCACCTCCACCGGCAGCCAGCACGGCGGGCAGGAGACCACGCTGACCACCGTCATCACCAACCTGATGCACATGGGCATGGTGATCGTGGGCCTGCCCTACTCGTTCAAGGGCCAGAACCGGCTAGACGAGGTGACGGGCGGCACGCCCTACGGCGCGTCCACCATCGCCGGCGGCGACGGCTCCCGCCAGCCGAGCGAGAACGAGCTGGACGGCGCGCGCTTCCAGGGCCGCCACGTGGCGGAGATCACGGCCAAGCTGCACGGCTAAGGGGGGGGGGGGGGGGGGGGGGGGGGGGGGGGGGGGGGGGGGGGGGGGGGGG
>CAXTTH010000186.1:0-4916 GCA_964247035.1 uncultured Acetobacteraceae bacterium | reverse complement strand
TCGCGTACCCGCTCGCGCCAGGCGCCACGCTCGCCACCCCGCACTTTTTTGCCGGCTACACCGCGGCCGGCGAGGGCGCGGCCTCGCGCATACTCCATCGCTTCCAGCAGGGCGTGATCCTGCCCCCGGCGCCGCAGCCGCGCCGGAGCCGGCCGGCAAGCCAGCACCCCAGGCCGCAATGGGCGGCGCGTTGCCGGACGGGATGCGCTCCATGCTGCAACGGATGCGGGCCGAGGTTGAGAGGCGTTGCGACTACGTGGGGCCTGCCTTCGCGGCGGAGGCGCGCCGCATCCACAACGGCGAAAGCGACACGCGCGGCATCTACGGCGAGACCACGCCGGAGGAAGCCGAGCAGTTGGCCGATGACGGCATCGAGGTGTCGCGGATACCCTGGGTGCCGCGCGCCGACGGGTGATCTTCAGATTAGGCTGGCGTAGGCCTGAAGAAAGAAGACGGCCGTGATCGCCGCCGTGGCCGTCAGCGTGAGAACGCGTATCGAAGCTGGGGACGCAATCAGGCCAAGCCGTGCGCCTGCGAAGCCACCAACAAGGCCGCCCAAGAGCATGGTTATGCCCTCCGGCCAGCGAACCGCACCCGCCAGCGCAAAGGCGAGCGCCGCCATCGTGTTTGCTGCACTTACGAGCAGGGTGCGCGGGCCATTCAGGGACTTGATCGCATTTTCACCGAGCACTGACCATGTCGCCATCATCATCAGCCCGACAGCTCCGCCGAAATAACCACCGTAGATGCCGAGCACGAACTGCATCAACAGCACCGCGGCCGGGCGGACTTGCACCACCCCGCGCAGCGCCGCACCCAGCTTGCGGCCGAATGCGAGGGCGGTGGTCGCCAACAGCAGCAGCCATGGCAGCATGAGGTCGAACGCGGCAGAGGGCGTCCATATCAGGAGCAAGCTCCCGGCCACGCCGCCCATTGCCGTGACAGCAAGCATGGCCGGCAGCCTGACGCCGCACACCGGTTCCATAGGCCGGTAGTATGTCCACGCACTGGCGGCTCCACCGGGGTAAAGCGCGATGGTACTGGTCGCGTTGGCCTGCACGGAGGGTATGCCGACCGCGATCAGCGCGGGCAGGGTCACGAACGATCCCCCACCCGCCAGCGCATTCATCCCGCCGCCAAGCAGCCCGACGCCGAACAGCAGTGGAAGGTGTCCCAACTGATCTAGCGCGAAAATGCTGCGATGTAGTTCACCCCGAGGTCCCGGCTGATGGTCCAGCGCTGCCGCAGCGGGTCGAACGTCATGCCGGCGCTGTCCGTCATGCGCAGCCCGGCATCCCGCGCCAGCCGTGCCAGCTCGGCTGGGGTGATGAAGCGCCGCCAGTCATGAGTGCCGACCGGCAGCAGGCGCAGCACGTATTCCGCGCCCCACTTGGCCACCACCAGAGAGCGGGCGGTGCGGTTGATGGTGGACAGGAACAGTTGGCCGCCCGGTTCCAGCAGCGCCGCCAGGTCCCGCAGGAAGCCCGCCGGGTCCGGCACGTGCTCGATCACTTCCAGCGCGGTGACCGCGGCGAAGCGGCGTCCCTCGGCCAGCAGGTCCCGCGTGGTGGCGACCCGGTACTCCACCGCCAGCTCGCCAGCATGCACGCGGGCCGCCTCGATCGGGCGGGAGGCGGCGTCGATGCCGAGCACGGCGTGGCCCTGGCGGGCCATGGCTTCGGCGGCCAGGCCCGCGCCGCAGCCCACGTCCAGCAGCGTGCCGGGAGCAGCCAGCCGATCCGCGATCCAGCCAGTCCGCAGCGGGTTCATCGCGATCAGGGCCCGCATCGGCCCGGCATCGTCCCACCACTGGTCGGCCAGCGCGTCAAACCGCGCCACTTCTGCCGGGGCAGCCGCGCCTCCCTGCCCGCGCCGGACGCGCTTTGGGACGCTGCTCTGCATTGCATCGCGGTTGTGGGTGTCCGTCATGCCCGGTATGTGATCGCCCCTGGCGTTGGCCGCAACCGGCCTTGCCCGGGGCACAGGAACGGCGGCATGGCGCGCATCGTGATGAAGTTCGGCGGCACCTCGGTGGCCGATCTCGACCGCATCCGAGACGTGGCGCGCCGGGTCAGGCGCCAGGTCGAGGCGGGGCACGAGGTGGCGGTGGTGGTGTCGGCCATGGCGGGCGCCACCAACCAGCTGGTCGGCTGGTGCCAGGCCCTGGCGCCCATGCACGACGCGCGCGAGTACGACGCGGTGGTGGCGACGGGCGAGCAGGTCACCAGCGGGCTGCTCGCCATCGCGCTGCAGGAGGCGGGTGTCGATGCGCGCTCCTGGGCCGGCTGGCAGATCGCGCTGCGCACGGACAGCTCGCACGGCAAGGCGCGCATCGAGCGGATCGACGGGGCCACGCTGCTCGCCCGCATGGCGATCGGCCAGGTGCCCGTGGTGGCGGGCTTCCAGGGCATCGGACCCGACAACCGGGTGACGACGCTGGGGCGCGGCGGGTCGGACACTTCGGCCGTGGCGCTGGCGGCGGCGTTGCGCGCGGACCGTTGCGACATCTATACGGATGTGGACGGCATCTACACCACGGACCCCCGCATCGTGGCCAAAGCCCGCAAGCTCGATAAGATCGCCTATGAGGAGATGCTGGAGCTCGCCTCCGTCGGCGCCCGGGTGCTGCAGACCCGCAGCGTCGAGCTGGCGATGAAGGAGAACGTCCGCGTCCAGGTGCTGTCCTCGTTCAAGGACGCGCTGGAGGAGGGCACTGGCGGCTCACTGGTGGTGGATGAGGACGAGATCGTGGAACAGGAAATCGTGTCCGGCATCGCCTATTCCCGCGATGAGGCGAAGATCACCGTGCGCCGGGTGCCGGACCGCCCGGGCGTGGCGGCGGCCATCTTCGGCCCGCTGACGGCGGCCAACGTGAACGTGGACATGATCGTGCAGAACGTCTCGGCGGACGGCACCACGGACATGACGTTCACCGTCGGCCGCGCAGATCTGCGGCTGGCGCAGGCGACGCTGGCCGAAGCGAGCGCCGCCGTGGGCTACGCGGAGCTGCTGACCGACCCGGATGTGGCCAAGATCAGCGTGGTGGGCGTCGGCATGCGCTCCCACGTGGGGGTGGCCAACACCATGTTCCGCACGCTGGCCGAGAAGGGCATCAACATCCAGGTCATCTCCACCAGCGAGATCAAGGTTTCGGTGCTGGTCGGCGCCGAGTACACGGAGCTGGCGGTCCGCGCCCTGCACACCGCCTACGGCCTCGATGCCGCCTGACGTCACGCCGCGCCTGCTGATGCAGCCGGACGCGCGTTTGCGTCGCGCCCGGGCCGAGCTTGACCGGCTATGGGCGCCGGGCGTGGCCTTCCTGGGCAGCCGCACCGCCATCATGGGCGGGGCGATGAGCTGGGTGAGCGAGCGCACGCTGGTCGCCGCCATCTCCAATGCCGGCGGCTTCGGGGTGATCGCCGGCGGCTCCATGGGGCCGGACGCGCTGGCCGCTGAGATCGCCGCGACCCAGCAGCGCACGGCCGCTCCATTCGGCGTTAATCTCATTACCATGCACCCTCGCCTGGCAGACCTGATCCGGGTGTGCCTGGAGGCGAGGGTCGGGCATGTCGTGCTGGCCGGCGGCGTGGCGCCCGGGCCGGCGGGGGGGGGGGGGGGGGGCGGGGGGGCGCGGGGGGGGTGGTTGGGGGCGGGGGGGGGGGGTAAGGTGTTTTTGGTGACCGGGGTGGAGGGGGCCGGGCACGGCGGTGCGGGCGGTGAAGGACGGTGGCGCGCGGCTGGTTTGCTTCGCTCCGGCGCTGGTGCTGGCCCGGCGGCTGGTGCGCTCCGGCGCTGATGCGCTGATCATCGAGGGATCGGAGGCGGGGGGGCACATCGGGCCCGTGTCATTGACGGTGCTGGCGCAGGAAATCCTGCCGCACCTGCGCGACATGCCGGTGTTCGTGGCCGGCGGCATCGGGCGGGGCGAGGCGATCCTCGGCTACTTGGAGATGGGCGCTGCCGGAGCGCAGCTCGGCACCCGGTTCGCCGCCTCGACGGAGTCAGTGGCGCATCCGCGCTTCAAGCAGGCCTTCATCCACGCCCGCGCGCGGGACGCCATGGCTTCTGTCCAGTTGGACGAGCGGCTGCCCGTCATCCCCGTGCGCGGCCTGGCCAACCAGGGGGCCCAGCGTTTCCTGCTGCACCAGAGGGAGGCGGTGCGCCGGATGGAAGCGGGCGAGCTGACGCGGGAGGCCGCCCAGCTGGATGTCGAGCATTTTTGGGCCGGGGCACTGCGCCGCGCCGTGATCGACGGAGACGTGGAGCACGGCTCGGTCATGATGGGCCAGTCCGTCGGCATGGTGACTGCGGAGCAGGCGGTCCCGGACATCATCGAGGACCTGGTGGGGCAGGCCGTGGAGGCGTTGGCCGCGCGCAGTGCCTTGCCCGACCTGGGCGACTGCGGCGCAGCTATCTAGCGATGTCCGGCACCCGGCGTCTGCTCGCGCGCCTGCGGGACATGATGGCTTCAGGCGCCGCTCCGTTGGCTGACGTGGTGCGCCTTGTCGCAGCCGAGCTGGTGGCGGAGGTGTGCTCGCTCTATGCGCTGCGTGCCGGCGACGCCCTGGAGCTGATCGCCACCTACGGCCTGCGCCCGGACGCCGTTGGCCGCACCCGGCTGCGCATGGGCGAGGGCATCGTCGGCATCTGCGCCGCCACCGGGGACCTGCAGAACCTGCCGGACGCCCAGATGCATCCAAGCTTCGCTTACCGGCCCGAGACCGGCGAGGAGCCGTTCGCCTCCCTGCTCGCCGTGCCGGTGCGGCGGGCCGGGCGCACCATGGGCGTGATCGCGGTGCAGAACCGCTTGCCCCGCCGCTACGACGCGGACGAGGTGGACGTGGTGGAGACGGTCGCCATGCTGCTGGCCGAGGCGCTGGCCGCGGTCGGGGCGGCGGCGGTGCCCGAGGATGCGC
>CAXTTH010000185.1:0-4931 GCA_964247035.1 uncultured Acetobacteraceae bacterium | reverse complement strand
GCCCATCGCCGACCCCGCGGCGTGGCGTCCGGCCGATGCCGTCATCTCCTCCAGCGCGCTCGAGTACCTGCCCTCGCTGCCGGCGGCGCTGGCCTCCATCCACGCCATGCTGCGGCCCGGCGGCGTGCTGGTGTTCTCCGTGTCCAACCGGCAATCGCTCAGCCGCTGCCTGGTGCGCGCGGTGCACTGGGTGACGGGCCGGCCGGCCTATCTCGGCCTGCTCAAGCAGTTCAGCACGCCGGAGCGGCTGGCGCGCGATCTCCGGCAGGCCGGGTTCACCGTGCTCGGCCACGCGCATTTCGCCCGGGCAGACCGGATCAACCGCGCCCTGGGCCGGGTGCTGCCCGCCCGGCTGGCCAGCAACATGATCATCATCGCCGCCCGTCGGGGCTGAGATGCGCCCGCCTGCCTTGCGCACGCGGGTCCTGCTCGTCGGCCCGATGCCGCCCACCAAGGGCGGGGTGACGACGTTCATGCTCAACCTGATGGCCTCGCCGTTGGCTACGCAGGTGGAGTTCCTGCCGTTCACCACCTCCCGCCCGCCGAAGCGGGACGTGACGCGGAACTGGGGCTACCGGGCAATGCTGCGCGGCGGTCCGCGCCGGATGGCCATGGGCGCGCTGGTGACGCTATGGCACCTGGCCACCTTCCCTGCGGCGGCGCTGCGGGCGGATCTGGTGCAGATTCAGGCGTCGGACTACCAGGTGTTCTGGGAAGCCGGGCTGTACGCCCTGCTGGCCCGGATGCTGCGGCGGCCGGTGCTGCTGCGCATCGGCGGCGCGTTTGATGTCTTCCATGGCGGCGCATCGCGGCTGGAGCGGCGGCTGATCGCGGCGGTGCTGCGCCTGCCGGCCGTGGTGCTCGCGCAATCGGCCTTCGCCCAGGACACGATCCGGGCCGCCGGGTGCACGGGCGAGATCGTGCGGCTGCCCAACTGGTCCGCCAACCTGCCGCCCCCACCCGCGCGGGACCCGGCGGAGGCGCCCACCTGCTTGTTCATCGCTGGGCAGGAAGCCGAGCGCAAGGGCGTGGAGCAGGTGATCGCGGCCATGCTGGCGCTGCACGCGCAAGGCTGCCGGGTCCGCTTCCACCTGCTCGCCGTGCCGCCCGGCCTGGCAGCGCGGATCGGGCAGCTCGACCTGCCCGGCGTGTCCGTGCGGGGGCCGGCGACGCACGCCGAGGTGCTGGCCGCCATGCGGCGCTGCGACGTGTTCCTGCTGCCCTCGCACGGTGAGGGCTTTCCTAACTCGCTGGTGGAGGCGATGGCCGCCGGCATGGCCTGTATCGCGACGCCGGTGGGCGCGGTGCCGGAGATGGCCGAAGGCAGCGGCGTGCTGACCGTTCCAGCCGACAACGCCCCCGCTCTGGGCGCAGCCATCCTCCGGGTAGCCCAGTCGGCGGAGCTGCGGGCAGCCTTGGGAGAGGCGGCCTGGCGAACGGTGCAGGAGCGCTACACCGCCCAAGCCGCCCTGCCCAGGTTGGCCGAGGCTTACGGGCGGCTCGGGCCACCCTTGCGAATCCGCCCGTCGCTCGCCAGCAACGGTTAGGCCGGGACCACGCTGGAAGCGACCTTCGGGCCAGCAACGGTTAGGCCGGGACCACGCTGGAAGCGACCTTCGGGAACGCGGCGATCTGGGCCGCGGGAATGTTCAGGTGCGCGGCAACCATGGCGGGCGGGGTGAGCGCCAGCCAGTTGGACAGCGAGATGTCCTGGTAGGAATCGGAGGCGAAGACCTCCACGAAGACAAGGTCCGTGTCACCGGTGTTCTTGATGTAGTGCCCGTTGCTGCGGTTGATGTAGCCGATGTCGCCAGGGTTGAAGTTGGTGGTGACCGCCTTCGGCCCGGCGTTGAACACGGTCATCTGGCCCGTGCCCTTGATGTAATACTGCCACTCGTCCGCGTTCGGGTGCCAGTGCATCTCGCGCATCCCGCCCGGATGCACGGTCACGAGCGCCGCCGCCACCGTGGAAGCCGCCTTGAAGTTGCTGCTGTCGGCGATCTGCACGAAGCCGCCCTTGCTTTGCTTCGCCTTCGGGCCGCCGGCCAGTGAATAGACGAACGGGTTGGGCGGCTCTCCGGCCGGAGACGCCATGGCGGCCTTGTCCGCTGCGAGCGGGCCGGGGACGCTGCCTTGGAAAATCCAAAGGTCGTGCGTCGGGATGTGGGCGAACGTCTCCACTGGCACGCCGAAGTTCAGGGCGAGCACGTCTGGCGGCGTGTGAGCCATCCAATCGGTCACGAGCAAGGTATTGAACTCGGTGGCCTTCCCGTCATCGAAGCAGAGGATGAACTCGCAGCCGTCCGGCCCCAACCCTTGCAGGGAGTGCGCGTAGCCTGAAGGGAAGAACCACAGGTCGCCCTCCTTGACGTCTGCCACGAAGGCTCGTCCGGACGGGTCCAGGACGGTGACGCGGCAGGTGCCATAGGTCATGATCGCCCACTCCGCCGCGAGATGCCAATGCAGCTCGCGCGTTCCGCCGGCGTCGAGGCGCATGTTCACGCCCGAGATCGACTCGGAGATGTTGAAGTCGGCCTTCGTGACCTGCCGCGCCCAGCCACCATCCTGTATCCGCCGCGGGGCGTTGTTGAACGATGCCCAGAACTGCGGCAGGTCACCCACGTCCGTCGCCGGCGGGCTGAACGCCGCCGGGAACTGGCCGGACAGGACCGTGCTCTGCGGGCCAGGGTCCACGATCCCGCGCGGGTCCTTTTGCGCGTTGAGGACGCCCTGCGGCGGCATGTCAGGATTGCCGAAACCTTGCGCTGCCGCCCGGGCCGACAGGCCGGCAACGCCGGCGGCAGCTCCGACGGACAATATATCCCGGCGTGAGATCGCCATGACTTGGCTCCAACTTGGCAACAGCTCCGGCCCGCCCGGAGAACTAGCCACCACAAGCCTGCGATGAGCCGTAAGTTTATGGCTGCCGCCATGCACAGTGGCCATGCTCCCATGGCGCCCATGCATCAGGGCGGCATCAGGATCGCCCCGCCGGAGCCGGCTCCCCGGTGCGCCTCGCCGCATGGTCGTATGCCGCCAGCAGGAACGGAACCGAATGCTCCCACGCGAGCTGGGCCCGCACGCGCTCCCGGCCTGCCTGCGCCATCGACGCGCGCCGCTCCGGATCGTCCAGCAGGGCCGCGATGCAGTCGGCCAAGGCGCGCTCCGAGTCGGACTGCGCATATGCCGCGGCCTTGCCAGCGGATACGCGGGTCTCGTGCAGGTCGAACGCCGCCACCGGCAAGCCGAAGAACATATACTCGATCACCTTGTTCATGGTGCTCTGGTCCGACCACGGCGTCCTGGGATCAGGGTCGATGCCCAGGGTGGCCGAGGACAAGATGCGGCACAGCTCCTCGTCGCTCACCCGCCCGGTGAACCGCGCCACGCCAGCCAGGCCTTGTTGCTCCGCATAGGCCTTCACCGCGGGCTGGTGCGGGCCGCCGCCGAGGAACAGCACATGGAAGTCGTCGCGCTCCCCAGCCAGCAGGCGGATGGCGCGGACCATCACCTCCACCCCGTCCTGTCGGCAAATCTCGCCGAGATAGACCAGCAGATGCGGCTTGCCGGCCCGGTAGGCCGGATTTGGCGCGCAGTGCGTGAAGCGCCCGAGGTCCGGGCCGGAGCGGACGACGAACACGTCCCCCGGCGCCCGGCTGCCGCGCTGCACCGCCACCCGCTTATGGCTCTGGTTGGTGGCGATCACCACGTCGGCCGCGCGCAGGCTTCGCCGCTCCAGCCACAGCAGCGCCCGGTGCAGCAGGCCGCTCTCGCGGCCGAACTTGGCCGCGAACATCTCGGGGCACAGGTCGTGATGGTCGAAGATGAAGCGGCGGCCGAGCAGTTGCCAGAATCGTCCCAGCAGCCAGAACGTGTCCGGCGGGTTGCAGGCGTGCAGCACGTCGAAGCCACGGCCCCAGGCCACGCGCACGCTGAGCAGCGCCGTGAGCGCGAAGCACCACGCGAACTCCACCGCGAAGCCGAGCGGGCCGGACGGGTCGAGCGGCACGGGATAGCGGTGGATCGCCACGCCCTCCAGCACCTCGTGCGATGCGGTGAAGCCCTTGCCCTTGGGGCAGATCACGCTGACGACGGCGCCGTGCCGGGCCAGTGTGGTCGCCTCCAGCCAAACTCGTCGGTCGAACGGAACGGGCAGGTTCTCCACCACGATCAGCACGCGGCGCGGCCGCGTCACGTCAGGCTTGCGCAAGGGTGAAGCGGCTTTCCAGCACCGCCCCGGGCGTCAGCGTGCCCCGCCCGGCCAGCACGCACGCAGGCTCGCGCTGGCCGAAGCCGGCGGAGTGCCAACCGAACGGCGGCTCGGTCTCGCCTCGGTGCAGTTGCCAGCGCAGCGCGCCGGGCAGGCCGGCGGACGCGGCCCCGCCGGGCCCCGCCCGCCCGGCGCGGCGGCCTTGCAGCGACACGGTGACGGCCGGGCCGAGATGGAAGGCAAGCATCACCGGGTGCGGCGCCGCCGCGTCGATCCAGTCGTGGACGGCCACCGCCCGGCCCGTCAGCATGACCCGGCGGTGATGGCGCACGCCCGGGTAGCCATCGTGGCTGGCCTGCCAGCCCTGGCCGTCCATGCCCGCCAGCTCGGAGCGGGGCTGCGTCAGCCACAGGAACGGCCCGCCCGGCGCCGCCTGGTCCCGCCCCGCCAGCGTCAACGTGTTGTGGCCCGCCGTGCCGCGGAACAGGGCGCGCCAGGCCGGCTCGCCGTGGTAGCAATAGGTGCCAGGATCAGCGAGCACATCGACCCCGCCGTGGCGCAGCTCGACGGACAGCGCGTCCGCATGGCCGTGGGCGGCAAGGGAGCCGAAGCCGTGCGGCCCGGCGTCGCAGCGCACCCATGTCTCGCCCGCCCCCGAGCCGCCGCGCAGGATCGCCATGCCGCACGCCGGGAACAGCGCGGGCCGGGACGCGTCCCGCGG
>CAXTTH010000184.1:0-4962 GCA_964247035.1 uncultured Acetobacteraceae bacterium | reverse complement strand
CATCCAAAGCAGCATCCGCGAATGGGCCTATGCCGCCCCATTCAACACTTCCGCCGAACGCAAGGACGCCATGCATCCATGGCTGCACGACTACAATGCCGCACGACCTCACTCAGCCCTCGGCGGAAAACCACCCATCAGCAGGCTTAACAGGAACAACGTCCTTGGCAGCGACAACTATGCCGCGTTCGGTCCAGACGGGGACTTCATCGGCAGCCTGCGGAAGGACTACGGCGACCATGGGACGCACGTGTGTGGAACCATCGCGGGCCGATCCTGCGGGGTCGCACCGGGCGCGTCGCTCGCCGTGGCTGTCGCCTTGACCCGCTGGGACGCCGCCGGCCGCAACACCGGCGCCTTGGCGCAGGTGCTGGCGGCCCTGAACTGGTTGATCCAGACCGAGTTCGAGGACCAAGCCGTCGCGGCGATCAACGCCTCCCTCGGCGGGACGGGCTATGACGGGTTCGCCTACGACGTCATCGCGAACGCGCGGTCGATCCAGCGCACCTTGGTGGTCGCGGCGATCGGCAACTCCGGGCAGTCCGGTCCCGGCCGGCATGGCAGCCCGGGCAACTACGACATCGTGCTCGGCATCGGTGCCACGGACCGGGACGACAGGGTGGCCGCCTTCTCGGACCACGGCGCCGTTGCGCAGCACGGCGGCACCGCCAAGCCGGACATGAGCGCTCCCGGTGTCGGGATCATGAGCGCCGTGCCGAACGGCATGTATGCGTCCATGAGCGGAACCTCGATGGCCAGTCCGGTCGTCACCGGAGCCTGCGCTCTGCTCGCCGAGCGCGATGCCTCCCTCCTGGAGGCGCCGGACCGGCTCGAGGCGGCCGTAAGGGCTGAAATCCGTCCACTGCCAGATCAATCGGCGGCTGGCATGGGCGTATTGAGCCTATCGAAATCGTGACGGACGTAGCTGATCATCCCGTAGTCGAGGGGGCTGCCATGGACGAAGCGCTGCTGGGCGAAGTGGTTCGGGAGATGCCGCCCTTGGAGCGGCTGACCTATGTCCTGCACTGGACGTCGCGCCCCGACCTGGGAGCCGCCCAGGCAGCCTTGTCGAGGCGGGAGCGGTCGGTCGCAGCCCGGAACGCCTTCGCCCTCCTGAAACAGGAGCTGCTTCGCACCTTGGAACGCTCCGGACCGGTCTGGATCCAAGACATGCCGGGCACTGCCGACGCGCTGGTGAGCGCCACTTCCGAGGTCTGGCAAGGCATCGCCCGCTTGCTCGAGGGGAGGACGGACGTGAGGCTCGAGGCCAACCGGATCGTCGCCACCACATCGGCGCACGGACTGGAGACGGAGGCTGGAACACGGCCTTGCGAAAGCAGGCGTAGCCGTCGGACCTAACCGGGGGGGCGTGGCTTGCCTTCGATCGCCGTTCCTGTGTTGTGGCGTTGCGGACCGCTGTGGACGGACCGATGATCGTGCTCGCCCATCTTGCGCCGTCGATCAGGTCGCTCGCCATGCAGTGACTGTCCAATCCATTAGCGCCCCAGGTTCGCGAGCCGACTGGACGGCGTCTTCGAGCTCGGGCCGACTCTCTGGGTGCATGGGCCCATGCACGATAAGTGCGCGTGGCGCGACAACGGTATGTGCCCAATGGGTAACACCGATGAACCGGATACATCAGTGTTCGCTAATGAATGTTCATCGCTCGAACAAGGAAGCCGGATTGGTTCCGACCAGGATGAGCCGTGGGAATGGAAAGCAGGTGCGCCGGGGCAAATTGGCGACAGTACGCACGCGACGACTTGGTGCGTACCTCACCTGGGACGCGGTCTTCACCCAGCTCCGCGGGCTGCCGGCTTCTGGCCCCGGCAGCTTCGAGGTTTTCATCGCCGACGCGTTGGCGGAGGTCACGGGCATGAGCTTCCGTCTTATGAAATCCGGGAGCCAAGGCGGGGCAGATGCGCTTTCATATGCTTGGACGGGGTTCGTCCTGGCAATGGAAGCGAAGAGATATCTCGGGGACACGACCCTGCCGCTTGATGCACTGCGGGCCAAGGTCATGGACTTGGCGCACGAATACCCCCAGGCGGACTTGTGGGTCCTAGCCACGACCAGGGAGATCTCCGCAGGGGACGAAACGGCGCTGCGCAAGACCGGCGACGGCCTTGGCGTGGACGTGCTGGTTCTGGACGCTCGGCCTGGCGCGGGCGGCATGTCACCCCTCCTGGTCCTATGTGCCGCAGCCCCCAACGCGGTGCGGCGGCATTGGCCAGAATCCATCGAGTTGCCTGACCTGCTCGACGCGATACGCGCCGGCCCCGGTTTCGTGGAAGGCCTGACCGCGTTGCGGCGTAGGCTACATTCCGCAGACGTCGGTTACGAGCAGGGCCGATGCGCCTCGGCTATTTGGCTACGCCGCGCGATGACGGACCTTGCTGCCGTGAAGGCCGACCTCGGCAGCCATGCCGATCTCCTTTCCGATCAGAACCGCACCCGGATAGGCCGCAAGCCAGCGGCGGCGTGCTTGGACAACCTGTCTACGGGAGCCAGCAGCTGCATGCCCTGGTTGGCGGGGAGGGAATGGGCAAGACCTGGGCGATCCTGGATTGGTGGAACTCAACGGCCGGGGATGATGGGAGCGAGCAGCCGCTGACCATCTGGCTCAAGGCGGCGGACCTGCGGGGCGGGAGCATTGACGAAGCAATGGCGGATGCCTTGCGGGTCGGCACAGATATCAGGGACTCCGCATTCTGGGCCCGCAGGCTACGGCGTTGGCTGTCGGGTGAGGGCCGCCGCATCCTCGTGCTGCTCGACGGCCTGAACCAGAACTTCCTGTTTCGGGACTGGGCTCATGCCTTGCAGGGCATCTTCGCGCCGCCTTGGCGGGACAAGGTGAGCGTCGTGGTGACCTGCCGCCCGGATTCTTGGGACGACCTCAAGGGGTTGCGCGATCTCACCCCGGAGCCGGTCGAGATCGAGGTCGGGCGTTTCACGGACGTCGAGCTCGATGAGTTGCTTGAGCCTTATGGCATCGACCGGGCATCGGTCGCCGCTCCGCTGCTAGACCTCTTGCGCGTGCCGCGGCTGTTCGCCTTGGCGGTGCGCAACTCCGACCGCCTCGCGGGCGCAGACGGGCTGACGCCGGAACGCCTGGTGCTTGCCGATTGGAGCGACCGGGTCGGCAGGCACGGCAACCGTGCCGGACTCGATGAGGACGAGTTCCGAGCGCTCGCCTCTCGGTTGGGCCTGCGCTTGGTGAAAGCGATCGCGGCGGGAGAAGCCTCGGACACCTTGAGCAGGCGAGAGTTGCTCGAGGAACTCGGGCGGGACAGGGGGCCCCACCCCGATCTCCAGGCGGCGGTGAGCGAACTGGTGGATGGCCGCTGGTTGCCGCGTAAGGCACGTCACGACGTCGCGTTGGACGTTGCCGTGGCCCCGATCGCCCTTGGACTATCCCTCCTCGACGTCGTTCAGGGCAAGACGGATGCGGCTTTGGACGACGCCATGGCGGACTTCCTCGATCCCCTCCGCGGCGCCGACCTGGAGGCTGGGGTATTGCGGGCGGCGGCCACTGCGGCGATCATCGAGCGGACCACGATGGTCGTCCGAAAGGGACTGCTCTCACGCTGGCTCATGTCTCAGAACTTCGCCCGCCGCGATTTTGCCGCGCTCTGGCCGTTGATCGGATTCGACCCAACCGTGTTCCTGGATGTCGCCGAGGATGGGTGGCGTTCCGGGCGCTTCGAACAGCTTCGGGACGACTTCATGGCGAAGGCATTCGCCAATGCTTGCAGGTGGCCCAGTGTGGTCGAGGCCTTGGATGCCCGCTTTCGATCGTGGTTGGCGACCGCTTGGCCCGGCGGCGGACCAAGATCCCGGGATTGGGTGGAAAGTCCAGGCGGCCATACGGCCTCCATCTCGCTACTGGTATCGCATTTCCGGATGGCGCTCGATCCCGCCGTCCCGGGAGCTTCCCTGCTCCACATGGCGACCGACGCATCCGGTGGGTTTTTGATCAAGCATTCCTTTGCGATCTGTTCTTTCTGCAGCTTGGCGGGCATTGCTGATGCCCTGGTCGCATGGGCGCTCGCGGGCGCCGCTATGGGCGGTTGGCCGCATGCTGCCTTGGCCGCCTGGGTGCTGCGCAACAACAGAGCCGATCCGGAGGAGACCGAACGGGCGATATTGAAGGCCTGCCGCGCCATCGCGGCGGCGCAGGTGGCTGAAGCTCTGCCGGCGGTGGGCATCCTGCTGGCAGCCCAGGCCACCCCGGCCGCCATGAGGCTCGCGGACGAATTGTGCGTCATCCCGGTTCCATTCCCAGACACCATGGCCCGCGCCGAGGCTGGTTGGCCGGCCAGGGCACTTGTGACGCTGGCAGGTTCGCTCGGCGAGGACGACCTGAAGCTTGCCGGCGTGATGTCCACCTCTCGGGCAGCAACGCTCACGGATGGCCAGATCGCCTCGCTCGTGACAGTTTGCCGAAGATTGTCGCCAGAAGATATGGTTTCGCGGATCAAGTCCGCCCGTTGCTTGGGACCCTTGCCCGCCCTCGCCCGTTGGGCGAATGACGAGCTTGGGCAATTGTTCGAAAGGATCGCGCAGGCTTCCCTCGCAGGGTCCGGCATTGGCTGTCCCGAGTGGCTCAAGCCGATCAGGGAGGAAGGAAGCTTCCTCGCCGCCTTCATGGAGCCGCCTTCCAGGACCGTTTTGGCGACCGCCTTCCTCAAGCGCCCGCTGCCTTTCACCCCGGGCTGGAAGCCGGGCTTGGACGGCGTCGCCCTTGGGCTCTACGGGCTATCCCCCGACCGGCAGCTCGATTGGTTGGCCACGGTGGCGCCGATCCGGCTCCCGGAAGCAAGCCACTGCGTACTCGATCCGTTGCTGGAGGCTTCCGTCGAACAAGAGCTGTCCAGGAACGCCGCGGGCCTGGATGATGCGGACGCGGAGAGTTCTAACTTGAGATAGAAAGTGGCTTCTGGCAAGCTGTCGGCCTGTGTT
>CAXTTH010000183.1:4629-4997 GCA_964247035.1 uncultured Acetobacteraceae bacterium | reverse complement strand
GTCCAGCAGCCGCTCGCGGTCCTTGGCGGCGATCTCGTCCGGCCCGGGTGCGGGTCAGTTGGAGTGCCGCGCCCGGGCCGCGTTCGTCACCTGCTCGGCCCGGCGGCGCTTGGGGTGGGGCACGATCAGCACGGAGGTGCCCTTGCGCCCCGCCCGGCCGGTGCGTCCGCTGCGGTGCAGCAGCGCCTCCGGGTTGGTCGGCAAGTCCGCGTGCACCACCAGGTCCAGCTCCGGCAGGTCGAGCCCGCGCGCCGCCACGTCCGTGCACACGCCGACGCGGGCGCGGCCGGAGCGCAGCGAGTCGAGGGCGGCCGGGGGGGGGGGGGGGGGGCGGGGGGCCGGCCCGCAGGCCCCCGCCCCGCCCCCCC
>CAXTTH010000183.1:0-4619 GCA_964247035.1 uncultured Acetobacteraceae bacterium | reverse complement strand
CGGAGCGCCGCGAGGCGCGCGCGGCCGGGCGGGCGGGCTGGCCCAGCGCGCCGGACAGCATCACCGCCGCGACGCCGCGCTCCACCAGCGACAGGTGCAGCCGCTTGGTGCCCTCGCGCGTGGCGCAGAACACCAGCGCGCCGGGCGCGTCGTACCAGCGCAGGATGTTGACCAGGGCGGCCTGGCTCTCGTGCGACGGCACCGCGATGGCGCGGTACTCGATGTCGGCATGGGCCTGGCTGCGGTCGATGGTGTCGATGCGCAGCGCATCGCGCTGGTAGCGCCGGGCCAGGGTGGCGATGTCGTGCGGGATGGTGGCGGAGAACATCAGCGTGCGGCGCTCGGCCGGGGCTGCGCCCATGATGAACTCCAGCTCCTCCTGGAAGCCGAGGTCCAGCATCTCGTCCGCCTCGTCCAGCACCAGCACGCGCAGCGCCGAAAGGTCCAGGTTACCCCGGCGCAAATGGTCCCCCAGCCGCCCCGGCGTGCCGACTGCGATGTGGCACCCGGCGGCCAGCGCCCGCGCCTCCCGCCTTATGTCCATGCCGCCGACGCAGGAGGCGATGCGCGCGCCGGCATACAGCCACGCCAGCTCCGCCTGCACCTGCAATGCCAGCTCCCGCGTGGGCGCGATGGCCAGCGCCATCGGCGCGCCCGGCGCGGGCAGCTCGCCCCCCGGCATGAGGGTGGAAGCGGCGGCAAGGCCGAACGCCACCGTCTTGCCGGAGCCGGTGCGGGCGGACACCAGCAAATCCCGCTCCGCGGCCTCGGGCTGCAGGACGGCGGATTGGACAGCGGTAGGCTCCAGGTACTCGCGCGCAGCGAGCGCTGCGTCGAGCACTGGGTGGACCGAAGGGAATGGCATGGACGGGATTTAGGGCTTGCGAGAGGGCTACGCCAGTGCAGGCAGCATTTGGCATCGAAACTGCACGAGCTTGTGTGTTAGAAAAGATGACGTTTGGGAGGCCGCCCGCGTGGGTCCGCACGACTATTCCGATCCGATCGTCATCCCGATTACCCTCACCGTTCCCGATCCGCGCCCTCGACCCCGCAGCGGACGGTGGGATTTGGGTGCTTCGCACCATCCCAGCTTCGCCGATCCCGACTGGTTCCAGCGCCAGGGCACGAGGGAGCAAATCCTCGCCACGGCTGGCCGCAGCGACGATCCAGCGGCTCCAACGGTTTCGGAGTTCAAGCAAGCGATGGCTTGGCTACGCCGCGAGAGCGAGGCTCCGGTTGCGGAGGCTGGCCCGGCTCCGGACCTCAGCGCGCGGCAGGTGGAGCAGGACACGCAAGTCGCAGCGTTGGGCAAGTATGCAGGCCCACCCCTTCCGCCCGACGTGCAGGAGGCCTTCGACGACCTTTTCGCCACGGCGCAGGAGTTGGCCAACAGTTTCTTCCTCAAGCATCCGGACATGATCAAGGCCAGCCCCGCAGCTATTGGAAGCGTGCTGCACACCGACTTTGAACGCGCGGTCAAGTCTGAAAACGACCCAAGATTGCGAGTGGAGTTCTCGCGCAGCTTTGGGTATGGAGTCACCCGAGGAGCCTTAGGCTCAGTGCGTAACGACATCGAGTACATCGACCCGGTTTCGGAAAAGGTATTGGCTGTGCTCGATTATAAGACGACCGCCGATCCGGATGCGACTCCCGGCGATATACTCTCAATCGGCGCCAAGCGGACTGAGCAAATCCGTAAAGCACTGGCGGAAAGGGGTAAACCAATTGACTCCTCTGTCCCGATCGTCGGCATTCGTGTCATCGTCGGCAAAGCCGACTAGGCTCTGGAGGTTTGCTGCGATGGCCCGGTTAAGTGGAAGTCGCGCGATCAACCATCACCTGCGCCGAATTTTCCCAGGCACCATCGTGTTGAACGGCGGCGTTCTTTGCAAACCTTCGCCAGAGCATTTCCTAGAAGGCGTGGTAGTTGAACAGAGCCGAGGAAAAGGGCGTTTCTACATCTGGTCTCTTCTGTCGCCGTTATGGGCATCGGTTCGGCAGCCGATACTGAATTATAGCAAACGGCTTGACCGTGGCTACGTGTTCGAGGGACCTGAGCAGTCTATCGCGGAACATGCAGCTGCGCTTATCAAGGAGCAAAGCGTCTTTGTGCAGCGATTGCAGGCTCCAGAGATAAGCCTGCGAACCTTTCTCTCTGATTATGCGGGCACTGAGCCGAATGGGATAGAAGAGTCAATCAAGGAAGATCATCGGGGGATCGCACTGGCGCTACTCGGCGAGAAGGAAGCTGCATGCGCCGTTTTCACTAATATGGTGAAGGGATACGTTTGCGACTTCGACCATCCTTACACCCAGCGGATAGTCGCTATCCAGCAGTCACTCGTTGCCGGAGACGGCAAGTACATGACACTCATCACCGACATGGAAACCGAAGCCGCCCGGCAAATCGGGCTGATCCGCCCGCCCGCTGCCCAGCCCTCAACCTCACTGGCCTAGCAGCCGAACTGCTCGCCGCCGGCGCAGCATCCGCATCATCCGCTGCCACCCGGCGCTCTGCTGCTGCCACCAAGTCCCCGTCGCCAGCGCCTCCTCGCCCGAGGGGTCCCCGGTGCGGACGTACTCGCGGCCGAAATCCGCGGTGCCGAACAGCATGTCCCACACCGGCAGGATCGCGCCGTAGTTGCAGCTCCGCTGCCCCGCCGCCAGCACGCCGTGGTGCGCCCGGTGGAAGCGCGGCGAGATCAGCACCCGGTCCCCCACGCGCCCGAACGACACCCGGGCGTTGGCGTGGCTCAGGCTCTCCAGGAAGCGCAGCGCCAGCACCAGCAGCGGGAACTGCATGGGGGGGATGCCGATCAGCAGCGCGATGGCGGCGGACCACAAAAAGGAGATCACCTCGTCGGCCAGGTGGTTGCGGTCGTCGGACCAGAAGGTCATCTGCCGCTGCGCATGGTGCAGCGAGTGCAGCGCCCACCACCAGCCGAAGCTGTGGCTCAGCCGGTGCCGCCAGTACTCGCCGCAGTCCAGGATCAGCACGTACAGCGCGAAGCTGAGCACCTGGCGGCCCATCAGGCCCGGCAGCAGCGTCTCCAGCGTGGGCGGCACCAGGCCGCGGTCCGTCATGGCGCCGTAAAGCCAGGTCTGCGCCTGGTAGAACAGCACGAACGTCACCAGCGGCAGCACGCCGATGCGGTTGACCAGCGTGTAGAGCACATCGACCGTCACCGCCTTGGCGTCCGGCCAACGCTCCACCGGCCGCCACCGCTCCAGCGGCAGGCACACGGCCAACGTGACCAGCACCTGGGCCACGCCGTAGATCGCGAACAGCGCCCAGCCGTAGCCGACATCCTCCCACTGCATCATGTCGAGCTGGTACAGCAGCGGGATCACCGCGTGCTCCTGCAGCCAGCCGGCCGCGGTGTCGAACGGGTCGATCACCGCGTGCTGACCTTGGTGGGCACCGGGTTGGGGTGGGTGTTGAGCCAGATGCCGTGCGGCGAGCGGCCGGTCTCGACCGTGGTGAACTGGCCGTTTGCCGGGTCCAGCAACGCCACGCTGTGCGCCCAGCGCCGGGTCACCCAGATCTTGCCGTCGGGCGCGAAATCCATGTCGTCCGGCCCGCCGGGCATGACGATGCGGCTGCGCACCGCCAGCGTCTTGGGGTCCAGCACCGAGATGCTGCCATCGACCCGGTTGCACACATACAGCGTACGGCCGTCCGGCGAGACGAACAGGTTGTGCGCCCCGCGCGCCGTCTGCACCCGGCGTTCCACCGCCCCGTTCGCCGGGTCCACCACCGCCACGTAGTCGGCGCCCATGATGCCGACCAGCAGCTTGCCGTCCAGCCACAGCACCCCGGCCGGCGTCTTGCCGACGGGCGCCTTCCACTTCACCTCCCCGCTCTTGACGTCGATCGCCACCAGCGAGTCCGTGCCTTGCAGGCTGACATAGGCGGTGGCGCTGTCCGGCGAGTAGTTGATGTGGCTCGGCATGGATGCGGCCGGGACGCGGTGCGCCAGCGCCAGCGTGGCGGCGTCATAGATGTCGATCTGGTTGCGCGCGAGGCCGGCGACCGTCAGCCACTTGCCGTCCGGGCTGTATTGCAGCTGGTACGGGTCGCTCATCGTCGCCCGGCGCTGGACCTCGCCCGTCTTGGGGTCGAGAAGGAACACCGCGTTGCCGGCGGTGTCGCCCACCAGCAGGGATGCGCCGTCCGGCGTCAGCGCCATGTGGTGCGGCTCGCGCAGCACGGGGATGCGCGACACCTCCGCCTTGGTGTCCATGTCGATCAGGCTGACCGAGGCCTCGTTCGAGTTGATCACGAAGGCCAGCGGCCGCGCGGCGGCAAGGCCAGGCAGCACAAGCAAGGCAAGCAGGAGTTTCTTCATGGCATGTCCGCGGCTTCCGGCCGGTTCCTAACATGGATCGTCCGTCCGGCGGCAAGGGATTCGCGGCGGCGTCTCGACAGGGCGGCGCCGTTGCGCTGTGCTGCCGTCAAGCATCAAGCGGGGCGCCATGCAGCCGGACGATCAGCTTCGTACCCTGGCCAGCGGGCTGCGCTTCCCCGAAGGCCCGCTCGCCTGCCCGGACGGCTCGGTCATCCTGGTCGAGATCGCCCGCGGCGCGCCCCGGCGGCAGCACGGCTTCATGACCGCCTC
>CAXTTH010000182.1:0-5023 GCA_964247035.1 uncultured Acetobacteraceae bacterium | reverse complement strand
GAACGCGGCCATTACCGCCGCTTCGCTGGACGCCCAGGTCCAGGCCGAGCAGGCGCTAGAAAAAGCCGAGACGCAGTTGTTGCGCACGGTGCGCAGCCAGTTCGAGATCGGGGCGGCGACCGGCGCCGACGTGGCCTCCGCCGCAGCGGGGATCACCCTGATGCGCGGCGACCCCCGGCTGGTGCCGGCGGCGCTAGACATCGCGGCGCGCACCGACCGCCGCATCCGCCAGGGCCTGTTCTGGGCTTTCGCCTACAACGTCGTCGGCATCCCGCTCGCCGCGGCCGGGCTGCTCAGCCCGGTCGTCGCGGGGGCGGCGATGGCGTTCTCCAGCGCCAGCGTGGTGGGCAGCGCGTTGCTGCTACGTCGCTGGCGGCCGGAGGGCGGCGCATGAATATCAGTGCGGAGCATCGCCGATGAACATCGGCGAAGCTGCCGCCGCCTCCGAGGTGTCGGCCAAGATGATCCGCTACTACGAGGGCATCGGCCTGATCCTGCCGGCGGCGCGCAGCCTGGCGGGCTATCGCCGTTACGGCCCGGCCGAACTGCAGACCCTGCGCTTCCTCAAGCGCGCCCGCAATCTCGGCTTCTCGGTAGGCCAGATGCGTGAGCTGCTGGCCCTGTGGCGCGACGAGGGCAGGGCCAGCGCCGACGTGAAGCGGCTGGCGCTGGCCCATGTCGCGGCGCTGGAGGCCAAGGCGCGCGAGATCGCCGAGATCAGCGGCGCGCTGCGCCATTTGGCCGAGCAGTGCGAGGGGAATCACCGACCCGACTGCCCGATCATAGACGAATTGGCCCGGGCGTTGCCGGAGCTCGCGAGGACCCCACGCAGGTCGGCTTCGTGACCTTCTTTCCAGCCAGCCGCTTACTGATCCGGCGAGACCAAGGAAACAACGCAAAGGGTCGGAGACCTTACGAGATGCTTACTGCAACTTCTCACAAGAAAAGCGGGGCGCGATGCAGACTTGCTGCAAACCGCTTCAGCGATTCCTGCATATTAGGCTGAACCTCAGTGGCAGCTTGGATCCGGGTGCATGGTCACTCCGTTTGGCATAGGTCCGCCTGGCTTGCTCATGGACATGCAGTCACCCTGCGACAGTTTCTTGTAGACCATCTTGCCATCGATCATCTTAGGATACTGTGCATCTGAGTTTTCCTGCGACCGACAACCGGGACGGTTTGCCTCGGCTAAAAATACAACTTGCCAAACCGGATCACTTTGAAATCTTTGGTTTTCGGCTTCACGAGATTGTCACTTCACCTTCCCACCGGGGAACCTGGCTTGGTTGCTGGACCAAAGGCAAGGCGCGTCCCATCGTGCCTTGCGATGCCTACGGGAGATAAGCAGTGCAACGCCTTTCCCCTGAGACGCAAGCCTGCACGGACCAACGTTTAAAATGCTGTGATGCTCGCTTGAGGGTGGACAGGCATGCCGCACAGCGTCGCCGTTGTGCAGGAAGCTGCCGCAGCATGGCGGCCTAAGCCATGGAACTCAGCCGTCGCACAAGCCTGGTTGGTCTCAGCGCGGCGGCTGGGCTCGCCTTGTTGCCAAGGCGTGCCCATGCCCTGGAGCAGCGCAACGATGTCGGCATCTTGCGCGGGCCTTACAACGAGGCGTTCTACTTCCGGCACAACGAGAGCTACCGCATCGGCGCAGCGATGCACTTCTTCCATTCCAAGCAGCACGACCTGATGCTGCAAACCCCCCTCGCCGAGCACGCGCGTTACGATCAGGAGCTGAACCGGCAATCGCTCGACATGCTGACGCATCTGCCGCGCACCGAACCGTCGATGCAGTACTACGCCGAACTGTCCGATCGCACGCTGCACACGCTGTTCCGGGCGATCGACTGGACGCATATGCACCACGAGCAGACCTACGACATCATGGCCGATCGCGACATCGCGTGGGCCGACAAAAAGCGCTGGACCGACCGCGCCGTGCGCTACTACCTGACCATGCAGACGCCGGGCGTGCCCCGTTCGGTGGCTCCCCTCGATGTGACGATGCGGCGGGCCGGCGTGATGATGAAGCCCTATTTCACCCTGTTCCGGAACGACTACCCGCTCGACTCGACCCTGTTCTATGTTGCGCACTGGTGGCACCCAGCCGCCTATGAGAGCCTGATGATCGCCGGCAACGGCAACGGCCAGGAAGCCGCGCTGCAAGCCACCATCGCCACCATGTGGCGCGACTTCATCCCAGTGCCGAAGCGCCCGCAGCGCATGGTGCTCTCGCGAGAAATCAGCCCCCGCTACAGCCGGATGACGCCCGAGAGCGCCAACATCTTCGACAACCTGCACATGCTGCACGGCATCACCTACGACTTGCTGCGTTACGACCCCTGGACGATCGAGCAGAAGCGCGACGAGCTGTACCGGGTCATCCACGCCATGGGCTACCAGCCCGGCGATGAAGCCTACGTCCGCAAGTTCGACCTGCCCTACCCGGACGTGGACCCACGCCGCGCCTATGGCTGGATGGTCAGCGACCAAGGCGCCATGAGCCGGATCATGACGGAGATGATGGCCGAGATGGCGCCGATGATGATGCCCGACGCCTCGCCCGCCATGCGCCAGCGCACGATGGAGATCATGCGGGCCAAGATGGCGCCTGGCATCGCACCCGGCGAGGCGGAAGGCTCGTTCATGGACGCGCTGGCGCAGGCCATGCCCGGCATGAAGATGATGCCCGGCAACGGCCCGGGTGAGGCTCCTCAGATGATGATCGACACGATGCTGGCCGGCTGGCGCGCCAAGCACGGGGCTATGGTGGACGTGCCAGGGATCGACATGACGGCGGAGCCGACCCTGCCCCCGCTCAGCGTGGCGGCCCTGTGATGCGCGCCCGAGCCCTTGCCTTCGCCGTCCTGGCCCTGTCGCCGCTATCGGCTCGGGCGGGCGACCACGCCAACCTCGACGAGAACCTGCCGATCCGGCTGGAGGACGCCTACCCCGTCCCTTATAACGACATCGAGGCGCAGGGTTATTTCAGCTATGACCGCAACCGCCGGGGCAGCGGCGGACAGGGCGGACGCGGCAGCGACGCTTTCGTGCTCTCGCCGCAAATTGAGGTCGGCGCGTTCCGCAACTTCCAGGTCTCGCTATCGGCGCCCTACCGCCTTGGCAACGCGAGCGAGACGAAACAGGGCGACTTCGTGGCCCAGGGACTCTACAATTTCAACAACGAAGGTCATTACCTGCCAGCCTTCGCCCTTTCAGCTGGCATCGATCAGCCATACGGCTATCAATCAGGCGGAACCGAAAGCCAGATCAAGGCCATCGGCAGCAAATCCATCGGCTCCTTCGGCAGCAGCTATGTGCCGCGCCAACTGCACGTGAACGCGATCTGGTTTCACAACTACGACCCGCTTCCGGCCGGTAGCCTGCGGGAGCGACGAGATCGCTACCTGGTTGGCGTCGGCTACAGCCAACCGGTCACGAACGAAGCGGTGCTCGTTGCCGACCTCTACCGCGAGGCGCTCAAGGAGCGGGCTCAGGCGCAGAACATCGCGCAGGTAGGGGCGCGTTACCAGCTCGACCCGCAGACCGTGCTGTCCGGCAGTCTTGGCACGGGATTTGCCGACCGTTCACCAGCATTGGTGGCCTTGGTCGGGCTTCAGCATACCTTGAGCTGGCCACTGCTGTTTGAGTGATAATCGAAATGCCAGCGTGCTTGGGCGAGAGCCCGCGAGATTGCCAGCGCGCTACGCCGCCTGGGCAAGTGATGCGAGGCAGGCCGCCCGGCTGCTCCCGATCATGGACCAGCCGGCGGCAGCCATGCCGGCGCTACGCAACCCCAAGATGGCGCTCAATGATGGCCAGGTTGCGCAGGTTCGCCTTCAACGCCACGTCGAACATGTCGCCGAGCACCGGCACGCTGCCGCCGACAACCTCCAGAGCCATGTTGGCCGCCATGCGTGCCAGTTGCGGCCCCGGCACGCCCAACTGTGCCGCTTCGTAGATGATGTACAGGGAAACCGCTCCCAGGATGGCGTCCCCGCCGACCGGGACCAGCCCGATCACGCTGTTCAGGCCGAACCGGAACCGCGTCCCGGGCAGCCCGAACGCGCCATCGACCAGCCAGGCGAGCCGGCGCAGCCGCTTCAGCCGAGCCTGGACGTCTGCTGGCATCACGCGGGGGGCGGCGCTGAAGCTGACCATGGAATATCTCCGGTTTGCGGCAGGGCCGATGTCGTGAGCCGGTCGGCCCGCTTCAATGCTCCGGCCCGGTCAGCCGGGCGCACCGGGCGCGGTCCATCGCGTTGCGGAGCCTGCGCCTCATGCGCCCGGCGGGATCAGGATGCTCTTGATGCCCCGGGGCTGCCAAGCATTGTCCAGGGCGCGGTCCCAATCCCTGAGCGCGAACTCGTCGCTGACGATCTCGCCCACCTTGACCTGGCCACTTTCCAGGTGGGTCAAGACACGACCGGTGCCGCGACGGTCAGCGACGCCGCCCCGTTGAGCTTGAGCAACTGCGCCAACACCTGCCCGGTCGGCCCGGCGCAGAACATCAGCACGTCCGCGCCGGGCTTGACGCCCAGGATGTCCACGCCGTGCACGGCGCAGGCGGTCGGCTCCACCATGACCGCCTCGCGCCAAGGCAGGCTGGGCACGGCGAACACATTCTTCGCCTTGACGCGCAGGAACTCCGCGAAGCCGCCCTCCATCTGGATGCCGTACGCCACCAGGTTCTCGCAGCGCAGCCGCTGGCCGCGGCGGCACTGGAAGCAGCGCCCGCACGAGCGGTTGCAGTTGGCCACCACGCGGTCGCCCACCTGCCAACCGGCTGCCACGCCGCCAATGGCAGCGACCGCGCCAGCGAACTCGTGGCCGGGGATCAACGGGAAGCGCGGCGCGAATTCGCCCTCATGAATATGCAGGTCGGTGCCGCACAAGCCGCACGCCTTGACCTGGATAAGCACGTCGTCCGGCGCGAGCGTGGGCTCGCTGACGTCGCGGTAAGTTCGCCTAACATAACCTGGAACCTGAGTAGCCTGCCGCCCCCTTGGGTGCCATGGCC
>CAXTTH010000181.1:0-5045 GCA_964247035.1 uncultured Acetobacteraceae bacterium | reverse complement strand
AGCAGAACTGCTTGTCCCCGTCCAGGACGCCGCCGGGCAGCAGGCGCAATCCGCTGCCGGGAGGGTCAGTCACCCAGAGGCCGAACAGGTGCCCGTCTCCCGCATCCCGCGCCGCCTGCCCGCACACAGCTTGGTCGCCGAAGCGGACGACGAGGCGCAGGGCGTTCACGTGCGCCTCCAGCAGGCGGCCGATTGCGAGATTGCCGCGGCCGAGCAGGGCGAGCAAGGCAAGCAGTTCCTCGGCGCCCGCCGGTTCCGTGCCGAGTCCGCGACCGCCTGACGCGATCGGCAAGACGGCTTGCAGGACGCCGGCTTGGCGCAGGTCGGCGAAGTTCTCAATGGGGAACGCCGCGGCGGCATCCAGCGCTGCCGCCCTCGCCTGCATGGCCGGCACGAGGGCGTGAACCCGGGCGAGCAGAGTGGATGGCAGCATTCTTCCATGCCGAACGTGCCGGTGCGGCGCTGGTTGCCAAACGCGATCGGGGCGCCCGGGGGGGGGGGGGGGGGTGGTCCCAACCGGGGGGGGGGCGGGGGGGGGGGGGCCCCGGGCACCCCGATGCGGCAGGCGTGGAAGAAGCGTCAGTAATTGATGAGCAGGTTCGTCACGTTCACGCTGCCCAGCCCGGACACGAAGTTCCAGCCGAGGGTTTCCGGGTAGGCCGCCGTCAGCTTGCGCGGCGTCGTGGACAGCACGCCGATGCCCGCCGTGGAAGCCGCGTCGGTGAAGCAGTTCGGCGAGCCCGCCACGCACGGCAGGGCGTTGTCGCCGCGCGTGATCTCGTTGAACACGCAGGCCACCGAGATGCTGGCGCCCTCGTTGGACTTGCAGGTGCTCAGCAAGGTCGGGTTGCCGAACTGCAGCTGGGCCAACTGGTAGAGGCGCGGCGCGGCCAGGCCGACGTTGCCGCCCTTGTATTGCACCACCAGCGCCTCGATGCCGCCGAAGATCGGCGCCGAGAACGAGGTGCCGCCGGCCGCGTTGCCGAGCACATCGTTGACGTTGGTGAAGTCGCAGGCCGTGCCGCCCTGGTTGGTGTCGGACATGCAGAACACGTAGAAGTGATTCCAGATGCCGTTGGACGCGAACAGCGAAACGTCCGGCAGGCCGCGCACGTGGTCATTCGGCACGCCCAGCACGCCGGTCGATTGCCAATCGGGCTTGGAGTAGTACAGGCTCTTGCCGCCGCTGCCGCCCACGAGGTTCAGCAAAGACTGCTTCGGGATGTTGCAGTAGGGGATGGCGCCGGTGGCCCCGGCAGCCTTCCAGATCACCGAGCTGGCGCAACTGTCATCCCAGGGAATTTCTGGGATGTAGGATTTGGCCGAGCCGTCGCTGCTGCTGTTGCTCGCCGTCCAGTAGATACTGTTCTTGCCGTCGGCCGTGTCGCTGAAGTCGGTGCCGCCGATGGCCGTCACGTAGGCGTTGGAGGCGAGGCCGTTGACCGCTAGGCCGCCGGTCGCCGCCTTGGCGCTCGGGCTGTCGCACCCGGCGGCGGCGCTGTCGCCGGTCGAGACGAACACCGAGATGCCTTCCGCGGCGGCCTGCTCGACCAACTGCGACCACATCGCCAGGAAGGACAGGCCGTTGCCGACCTCGCAGCCGCCGTAGCTGATGGTGATCACCGAGCCGCGCGGCCCGGCGTTGACCAAGCCTTGCAGGGTGGTCATCACGCCGAAGGTGGTGGCCGTGCCGGCGCAGCTCGCCTCGATGATGGTGGCGTCCGGCGCCACGGCGCTCGACCACTCCGCATCCAGGGCGGCTTCGCCCTCGTCCGGCGTGAAGCCCGGGTCGGCGCAGCCGCCGGGATGCACGCTCTGCAACGTGCCGGCGAAGCCCGAAAGGCCGAAGCCCGAGCGGAAGGTGTTCCAGTCGTCCGGGTTGATGTTGGTCTGCTCGGCCACGATCAGCGTGACGCCCGCGCCGGTCAGCTTGTAGTGCGAGGCGCCGGTCGCGGGATTGAACAGGTTGGGCGAGCTGCCGTTGCGCGCCGGGTTAAGGTTGTAGATCGTCGCGAAGTCGGACGGCGTCACGGCATAGTAGGTGCGGGCGCCGGCCGGCACGGTGAACTCCGGTGCCGGGGCGGTGACCGACCATGTCCCGTCGGGGCCGTTCTTGCGGACGGCGCCGACCGGCTTCAGGGCGGGCTTGGGAAAGAAGTTGCTGAGCGTCACGCCGTGCACCACGCCGCCGAGGGCGGCCGGGATGACTGGGGCCGACATGTTGGCCATGTGATGCTCGCCGGCGACGTTCACCACGTCGTGCAGCTCGGTGCGGAAGGTGCGCGCCACGTGCCCCGCGGTGCCGGAGAAGTCGATCGACATCATGTTGGGCGAGACCTGGCCCACGACGAAGCCCTCGGCGCGGAGCCAGGCGACGACCTGCTGCACGTCGGATTGCGAGGGGCCGAAGGCCGGGCCGAACTCGGCGGGCTCTACCCATTTGTGGAAGTTGGGCGAGGCCGGGTCGAGCTGCTGCTTCACCAGCGCGTCCAGCGCCGCCTGCCGCTCCGCCGGCCGGTTGAGCACGAGCTGCAAATGCTCGAGCGCCGTTCCGGATGCCAAGGCGCCGGCGTCGGACACGACGTGCATCACGAGCGGGGCGTCGTAGTCGAGGGATTGCCCGTGCGCCGCGTTGAGCGGCGCGGTGATCAGGGAGGTGGCGGCTGGTGCGGCAGGCACCGCCGCGTTGACGGCGGCAGGCAGCGCAGCCGTTGCGAGCGCGCCGCAGATGATGGACTTGATCACGGTTCGATTGGGCACAAGACCTCCGGAAGAGTTTGAGCAATGCGTCAACATGCAAACATCATGCAAGCAGCGCGCCAGCGCGCGCCTTGTGCGCGGCCCATCAGGGCCGCCGAACCCAGGTGCAGCAAACGAGGAATGTTGTTTGGTCCCGACCATTCGTGACCGGTTCATGAATCATAGGATATAAAGTGCGTTTGTAGGTCAACAGCCAAACGGGCCTCAACCCGGTAAATCGACGCGGCGGGCTAGGGCAACCGGCCTATTCGCCGTCCTCGTCCAGGTAGAACTGGTCCGCGTCCTCGTCGTAGCTGTACAGCTCGGCGTAGCGCCCCCAGGCGATCACCGCGCGCATGGTGTCGTCGGCGTAGTCCGGGCTCATCACGTCTTCCAGCTCGTCGCGGAAGCGCACCGCGGAGGCGCGGTGGTTCCAGCGCTCGTCCAGCACCTGGCGGATTTGCGCCGCCAGCGGCACGTGGGCGCGCAACGCGGCGCCGAACAGCGCCTTGCGCGGCTCGGTGTCGGCGGCGACGAACTGGCGGCCGGCATCCGTCACCAGCAGGTCGCCGTCCGCGAGCGTACCCAGCCGCAGCAGCTGCAGCGCCTCGCCGAGCGGCAGCAGCTCGTCCAGCTCCAGCTGCAGCGCGGCAGCCAGGGCGGGCAAGTCCGCGCGCCCGTCATAGGGGGCGGCCCCGAGCGTCTCCAGCAGGCCCGCCATGATGTTGGTCGAGACCGGGTGCAGCGCCGTCGCTGCCGTGACGGCGGCAAGTGCCGTGCGGGCGGGGGCGCGCCGGGTCATCAGGGCGTAGATGTCGTCCACCATCTGGCGGAACGCCGGGGCCAGCCGGTCGCGCGGGTGGGGGAAAGGCACCAGGATCTCGCTGGCGACCCGGCCGGGGTTGGAGCTGAACACGAGGACGCGGTCGCACATCAGCACCGCCTCCTCGATGTTGTGCGTGACCATGAGCACGGACTGGATCGGCAGCTTGCCCTCGATCCACAGGTCGATCAGGTCGGTGCGCAGGGTCTCGGCGGTCAGCACGTCGAGTGCGGAGAACGGCTCGTCCATCAGCAGCAGGTCCGGGTGCACCACCAGCGCGCGCGCCAAGCCCACGCGCTGGCGCATGCCGCCGGACAGCTCCTTGGGATAGGCGCTCTCGTAGCCGCCGAGGCCGATCAGGTCGATCGCGGCCTCCGCCCGTTTCTCGCGTTCGGCCCGCGGCACGCCCTGCGCCTCCAGGCCCAGCTCGACATTCTGCTGCACCGTCAGCCAGGGGAACAGGGCGAAGGACTGGAACACCATGGCCACGCCCTCCGCCGGGCCGAGCAGGGGCGCGCCGCGCCAGCGCACCTGCCCGGCGGTGGGGCGCAGCAGGCCGGAGACGATGCGCAGCAGGGTCGATTTGCCGGAGCCGGAGCGGCCCAGCAGCCCGACGATCTCGCCGGCGCGCAGCGTGAGGTCCACGTTGTCGAGCACCAGCAGGTCGGCGGTGCTGTCCTTGTGGTAGGATTGCCGGACACCGCGCACCTCCACCAGGTTGGCGGCGGCGAGGGTCGGGGCGGTGTCCACGGCGGCGCGCCTTACGCGAAGGTCAGGCGGCGGGCGGCGTAGCCGTACATCGGCCGCCACACCGCGCGGTTGAACAGCAGCACGAAGCCGCTCATCACCGCGACCCCCAGCACCACCCGGGGCGTGCCGTTCGGGTCGGCCGTCGCTTCGGCGATGTAGGCGCCCAGCCCGTGCGCGTGCAGGTGGTCGGTGCCCCAGGTCGCCACCTCGGCCACGATGGCGGCGTTCCAGGAGCCGCCGGACGCGGTGATCGCCCCCGTGACGTAGTACGAGAAGATGCCCGGCAGCATGACCCGGCGCCACCACAGCCAGCCACCGATGCGGAAGTTGCTGGACGCCTCCAGCAGGTCCCCCGGGAAGGCGGCAGCCCCGGCGATGACGTTGAACAGGATATACCACTGGGTGCCCAGCACCATCAGCGGCGTCAGCCAGATGTCCGGGCTGAGCCGCCAGTGCACGATGGCGATGACGAACAGGGGGAAGAACAGGTTGGCCGGGAACGCCGCCAGGAACTGCGCCAGCGGCTGCGCCCGCCGCGCCCATTTCGGCCGCAGCCCGAGCCACACGCCGACCGGCACCCACAGCGCGGTCGCCAGGACCATCAGCACGATGACGCGGGCCATGGTGCAAAGGCCGAGCAGCAGCGCCGTGCCCAGGTCGCTCCACGCCAGCGTGGCGGACACGTAGGACACGATCTTCCACAGGGCGGCCAACGCCACGGCCGCCAGCACCA
>CAXTTH010000180.1:0-5055 GCA_964247035.1 uncultured Acetobacteraceae bacterium | reverse complement strand
GCCCGTGGCATGTGCAAGTGACGGACGCGCTGGGCGGCAGTTCCGTCCAGGCTGGCCTTGCCGTCCAGTAGCCGGTCGTCAGGACGGGGCAGCATTCTTCGGAGCCAGGCCATACAAAATCCAGCCGGAGAGCGGCTCATGGGCGACGGGGTGCAGCCAGGCTGGCGCGTCACCCGCGTTGAGCCGGTCATGCAAGGTCTGGGGCGGGTGTCCGAGCGCGGCGGCCTCGGACGGGTCGGGGCAGATCAGGACATAGTCCGCCTTGGCCGCCGCCAGCTCGGGCGGAGCGGCGTCCAGGTCGCTTGACTGCCACGCCGCCCGCAGCCGGATGTATCCGGCGATGTTCGCGTGATACAGCGAGCCCACGATGCTCACGCCAGTGCGGTAGAGCAGCTCAGGGCCGGCATTCACGTCCGCCAGGATCACGTGGCCCGCATACGGCAGCAGCAGGTCGGAGGCCGCCTGCAACGGGCATTGCGGCTCGCCGGCCTTGCGCGGCGCTGCCTGCTCGGCTTCGGCCTTGGTGATGAGCATCTGGCCCATCAGCCCGGGCGCGCACAGGAACCCGGCCAGCACGCCGGGCCGCAGCAGCACGCGCCATCGCTCGGCTCCTGGCCGGCTGGCACGGGACACCAGCACGGGCAGCATCACCGCCGCCCCTGCCGCCGGGTAGATCGAGAAGCGCAGGTGCATGATGGCCATGGCAAGGCTCACGGCCCCGCATAGCCCCGCGTAGCCCCACAGCACCCGCGGCAAGGAGCGGGCCGGCCCGGCGCGCCACCCAGCAGCGGCGAAGGCGAGCGCGGCCAGCACGGCCAGGACCCCGCTCAGGGCGAAGAGCGTGAGCAGGCCGGGTGTCCGCAGCGGCTGCATCTCCTGGATGCTGCCGAAGAAGGCTACCGCCTGGTCGGGCGTCATCAGCCCTGCCAGGCCCCGCAGGTAAGCCGGGAACAGGGCAAGCCAGGCGGACGCCGCCGCCGCGCCGACGATGCCCATGACGGTGAAGCGCGCCGGCAAGGCCAGGCCGGCAAGACGCGGCGCGCACGGGACCCAGCACGCCACGCAGGCGAGAAGGCTGAGGGCGAGGAACGCAGTCGAGAGGCGATCCAGCTCCGGCACGGCGCGCCCGGCATAAGGCGGGTCAAGCAAGAGGCCGAGGACGATGACGGCAAGCAGGCAGCTTCCGGCGGCGGCGAGGGCCTTGGCCACGGCGGGCGACGGCCGGACAGCCCAGGAGACAGCGATGCCGCCGAGCGCCATCATGCCATAGGGCATCGCCTCCGGGCTGAGCCAGATGCCGAGGCCGGCGAAGCACCCGGCCAGCCCGCCAGCCCGCAGGCTGCCGAACGCCGCCCGGCCGGCGCCCCCCCAGGCGGCCACGGCGAGGGCTGCCAGGGCGATGTGGTGCGTCACGTCGCCGAGCTGGCCGTAGTTCAGGATCGGCGGCGCCAGGGATGCCGCGGCCGGGGCCGTCCACAGCCATTCCCGCAAGGCGAGTGGTGCTGCGGCCCATGCGCAGAAAAAGCCAAGCACGCCTACCGAGAGCGGCCCGATGAGCACGCCGGCCCAATACAGCGCCGCCGCAGGGGGCAGCGCCAGGCGTAGCGGCGCGCGCAGCAGGAGAATCAGGCCGTCCATGAGGTGGGACCATGGCAGCGCCACGCCATCTCCGGAGGCGTCGCGCGAGACCACGTTCCCGAACCACCGTCCCGCGTCCAGCGCGTCCCGCAGGCGCAGCAGCGTCATGTAGCTATCAGGGTCCTGGAGCGTGCCGTGCATGACCAAGGCAGGATTATGCGGCTTGATCAGCAGAAGGATCACCACTGCGACCAGGGCGCACAACGCGTACTCTCGGCGGGATGGCCTGTAGGGCTCAGGCAGGGCCACTGTCATCGCTGCTTCGCTCGACTCCCGCGCCTGGCTTCCGTGCAGGAGCAGAGACTAGGCGAAACACGCTAACCAAACGTGTAGGCCTGCTATGCCGCCGTTTGCTGGCGAGCGCGGCTCGGCGGCGGCCGGAGCGGGTGCATCAACTGCCCGGCCAGCGACGGAGGCATCTCCCCCGTGATGCCGTACGTCGCCGGCCACTGGTCCCGGGGCAGGTGGTAGGTGCCGAAGAGGCGGTCCAGCCAGGGCAGCATGGAGGCGAAGTTGCGGTCCCACGGCTCGGCCAGGGTGTGATGCCAGTGGTGGAAGGCCGGCGTGGCCACGAGCCATTCCAGCGGGCTGAGCCGCCAGCGCAGGTTGGCATGGACGAAGAACCCCCACATCGTCGCCAGCAGCGTCAGCAGCACGGCGATGAGGCTGCCCGAGGCGCTCATCGGGTTGGCAAGCCCGAGCACGTAGAGCGGCGTCAGGCCGACGAGGCGGGTGAACACCATGTCCACCGGGTGGACGCGGGTATGGACCATGAAGTCCATGTGCTCGGCGCTGTGATGGATCGCGTGGAAGCGCCACAGCAGCGGTATCCGGTGGCTCAGGCGGTGGCCCCAGTAGAAGCCGACTTCGCCCACCACCAGGCTCGCAACGGCCCGCAGCCAAAAGGGCCAGGCCGCCACCGCGGCATGGACGGCGCCCGGCACCACGCGGTGGGCTTCCCAAGCGACCAGGGAGAGCGGCGCGGCAAGCAGCAAGCCGGGCAGCAGGCTGCTCAGGAAGTAGTAACCCAGATCGACCGCGATCGCCTTGCGGAACACCTTTTGCGGGTGCAGCGCGAAAAGCCGCTCCAGCGGCAGGAACACGATGGAGATCAGCAGCAGCCAGGCGCACAGCCTGAGCACGCTGACGGCCGCGAGCAGGAAATGGTGCTGATCCAGGAGCATGGCTAACGCTGAAGGGGCAAAGGGTTGGAGCAAGGCAAGGGCCAGCGCTCAGGCCGCGATGACGCGCTGAGTGCTGGCCCCGGCATGGCTCAGGCCGTGGTCGGACGACTTGCGGCGCGTCGGCGCGCGAGCACCAGCCCACCGACGCCCAGCAGCGCGGCGGCGATCAGGGCCAAGCTGCCCGGCTCGGGCACGTCCACCGCCGAGACGCCATCCAGGAAGGAGACCGGCGGCGCGCCGTTCGGCGTGCCGACCGCCAGGAACGACAGCACCTCGGACGCGGCCGTCGCCGTGAAGACCAAGCTCTGCGCCTGCCAGGCGCCAACCCCGCCTTGCGGCAGGGAGTACTTGGCCGAGTACTGCGTGTCCGCGCCCAGGCTGACGGCCCACTGCTCGGTGGTAGGGCCGGTGAAGTTGTTTTGCTGCCCAGCGGCCTGGTCGAACGTCACGTCGTACTGGTTGCCGACGACGAGGCCGTTGAGCGTCTGGGTGATCGCATGGGCATAGGTCGGATCACCATCCGCCTCGACGAAGTTGCCGCCGTCCGGGCTGTGGTTCGGGAACGGGCCATAGACCCGCAGCAAGCTGCCTGAAGCGTCCGCCGTGCCGGCGGGGTCCAGGTAGGTCAAGCCATTGACGCCGCCGCCGCCCCAACCAACGACATCGCCGGCAAAATGCTGCTGGCCGGACATGTTCGTCGTCTCGAACGAGCCGTTGGTGACGAGGTTGGGCGCAGCCCAAGCCGGGGCGCTCGCAGCGGCAAGGGCCAGGGCAGGCACGAGCGTCAAGCAAGACCAACGAAACCTCATTCTACGTCCTCTCTGATGCAGAAACAAAAGCACGGTGCGATCGTCTGAAAGCGTTGCAGCAAGTTTCGAGCCAAAATCGTCAAGAACCTGATAAATCTGAATACCGCTGCACTCACAATGGCTTGCCGGGCATCTGCCGGGGGGAAAGGCTCTTGAGCAAGGACCGTTGAAGCCCTGTGTAAGCTTTGCTGACACGTAGCGCTGCGCCATGCCTGGCGAAAATGGCTTGGCGGCAAGCCGCCCCGCCGCAACGGAACCGGCCGCAGGATGCTGGGCCAGGAAGGTTTGCTCCCTCACGCCCGCGTGCGCTAGACCGGCCTACCCCAGCCGGAGACGCCCGCCCCATGCCCGTGATGGCCGACCGCTGGATACGCCGCATGGCGCAGGACCACGCCATGATCGAACCCTTCACCGAAGCGCAGAAACGGGACGGCGTGATCAGCTACGGCCTGTCCTCGTATGGCTACGACGCCCGGGTGGCGGACGAGTTCAAGATCTTCACCAACGTGGACAGCGCCGTGGTGGACCCCAAGGCGTTCAACCCGGACAGCTTCGTGGACCGGCGCGGCCCCGTGGCCACCATCCCGCCCAACAGCTTCGCGCTGGCCCACACCATGGAGTACTTCCGCATCCCGCGCGACATCCTGGTCGTGTGCCTCGGCAAGTCGACCTACGCGCGCTGCGGCATCATCGTGAACGTGACGCCGCTGGAGCCGGAGTGGGAGGGCCAAGTGACCATCGAGATCAGCAACACCACCCCCCTGCCCGCCCGGGTCTATGCCGGCGAGGGCATCTGCCAGTTCCTGTTCCTGCACGGCTCGGAGCCGTGCGAAACCAGCTACGCCGACCGCGCCGGCAAGTACATGCGCCAGCGCGGCACCAGCCTGCCGCGGATGTGAGGGGATGAGCATGGACCAGATACGCATCCGCGGCGGCCGCCCGCTGCATGGCGAGATCGCCATCGGCGGCGCCAAGAACGCGGCGCTGCCGCTGATGGTCGCCGGCCTGCTGACGGACGAGCGGCTGGTGCTGCGCAACGTGCCCCGGCTGGCGGACATCGACACCATGGGCAGCCTGCTGGCGCAGCACGGCATCGCCGTCGAAGCCGTGGGCAATGAGGGCCGCGCGCTCTCGCTCGGCGGGCGCATCGGCTCGACCACGGCGCCGTACGACATCGTGCGCAAGATGCGGGCCTCCGTGCTGGTGCTGGGGCCGTTGCTGGCGCGCTGCCGCGAGGCGAACGTGTCGCTGCCCGGCGGCTGCGCCATCGGCACCCGGCCGGTTGACCTGCATCTGCGCGGCCTGGAGCAGATGGGCGCGCAGATCGAGCTGGCGGCCGGCTACATCCACGCCACCGCGCCGGGCGGCCTGCGCGGGGCGGACATCGTGCTGCCCTTCGCCTCCGTCGGCGCCACGGAGAACCT
>CAXTTH010000179.1:0-5071 GCA_964247035.1 uncultured Acetobacteraceae bacterium | reverse complement strand
GTGGGAGGGTTCGGCTCGTAACAGCCAGCGTCCGGGCATAGCACCTCGCACACCTGGTCCACCAGCAGCGCATACAAGTCGCTCTCGTTCTCCGTCACCAGCGCCATGGGCTGCTGCCCGGCGGGCAGCGCGGGGAGGCGGAGCCGGCAGCGCAGGTCGATGGCGGTGACGATGCGGCCACGCAGGTTGAGGTTGCCGGCCACCTCCGGCGGCGCCAGTGGCACCGGCGCGATCGGCTGATGACGCAGCACGTCCCGCACCCGGCTGACGGGCACGCCGCAGAGCTGCCCGGCCAGGTCCAGCGTGACGAATACGGTGCCCTGCTCGACGGACATCAAGCTGCCTGCCGTTCTGCGGGCGCCAACTGCCGCCGCAGCGCTTCCAGCAGCGCGGGGCGATCGAACTTGCCGATGTACTCGTCAAATCCCGCGGCATTGCCCCGGCTGACGTCGGCTGGATTGGCGCGGCTGCTCAACGCCAGCAACGGCGTGTGCCGCCAAGGTCCGTTCTGCTTTAGCAGGCGCGCGAACTGCAGGCCGTCGATGCCGGGCATCTCGACATCGGAGATGATGGCGTCGAACCGGTCGGGCGAGGCGGCATCCCGCATTTCCAGCGCCTTGGCCGCGCTGTCCACCGCCGTGACCAGGTAGCCGCAAGCAGACAGCATAGGCACCAGCAACTGGCGGAAGAACGCCGAATCCTCCACCACCAGCACCATTTGCCGATCTGTGCCTTGGGAGTCGATGAACCAGTCGTTGGCGCCCTGCTGCAGCCAATGCCCGGTGTCCAGCACGTCCGTCACCCGGTCCGCGATGAGCGCCGTGCCGAGAAAGCCCGGCCGCCCGGCCGTCAGCCCGATGGCCAGCTGCTCCTCCACCACGTCCACGATCTCCGCCACTATGAGGCCCACGGAGCGGCCACGGTCCGAGAACACCAGCACCGGAACGCTGCCTTGCGGGGCATGGCGCTCGATGTTGATCAGCGGCATGAGCTGGCCGCGGTACTGCATCACGTCGCGACCGCCGTTGCGGGTGATCTCGGCGACCGCGATGCTCTCGATGCGGGCCACCAAGCCGAGCGGGACCGCCACCGGCGTGCCCGCGGGGGCCAGCCGCACCAGCAGCATGGGCGTCTGATCGCCGGGCCGCTCGGCCGCCGTCAGCGGCGCGCCTTCCTGATGGTCCGGCGCGGGCAGCACGACGGCGCTGACAGCCCGCCTGAGGCCGTTGGGGTCGAGGATCATGATGACGGAGCCATCGCCCAGGATGGTGTTGCCACTGAACAGGCTGATGTGGCGCAGCAGCGGCGAGACCGGTTTGACCACGATCTCCTCGGTGTCGAAAACTTGGTCCACCACCAGCCCGAGCGTCAGGCCGCCGAGCATCGCCACCACCACCGTCAGGGCGCCAGCAGCGGCCTCGTCCGGCGGCAGGCTCAGCAGATCCCGCAGCATCACCAACGGCAGCAGGCGCTCGCGCAGCCGCAGCACGGGCGCGCCGTCCAGCCGCTCCATCACGAGGCTGCCCTCGGCGGGCGTGCCCTGCTGTTCCGCCCGGACCAGCTCGGCCACGCAGGCCTGCGGCAGGGCGAAGCGCTGGCCGCCAGCCTCGACGATCAGGGCGGAGATGATCGCCAGGGTGAGCGGGATCTTGACGATGAAAACGGTGCCTTGGCCGGCCACGCTGCGCAGGTCCACGGAGCCGCCGAGCCGCTGGATGTTGGTCTTCACCACATCCATGCCGACGCCGCGGCCGGACACGGCGGTGACGGCCTGCGCGGTGGACAGGCCCGGATGGAAGATGAAGCGCTGGATCTGCTGGTCCGACATGGCAGCCAGCTCGGCCGCCGTGGCCAACCCCTGCGCCAGCGCGCGCTCCCGGATGCGGGCGGTCGGCAGCCCGGCGCCGTCGTCCCGCACTTCGATGACGATGTGGCCGCCCTCGTGGAAGCTGTTGAGGGTGATGGTGCCGATGGCGGGCTTGCCGGCCGCCAGGCGCGCAGCCTGGTGCTCCAGCCCGTGGTCGGCGCTGTTGCGGACCATGTGGGTCAGCGGGTCCCGGATCAGCTCCAGCACCTGGCGGTCCAGCTCGGTGCCCTCGCCCAGCATGACCAGGTCGATCCGCTTGCCCAGCTCCGACGACAAATCCCGCACCATGCGGGGCAGCTTGCTCCACGCATGGCGGATCGGCTGCATCCGCGTCTTCATCACGCCTTCCTGCAAATCGGAGGTCAGGTGCGAGAGGCGCTGCAGCGGGGCAGCGTAGCGGCTGTCCGCCTCGCCCCGGGCGAGCTGCACCAACTGGTTGCGTGTCAGCACAAGTTCGCTGACAAGCACCATCAGCGTTTCCAGCACGTCCACTGCAACCCGGATGTTGTGCGAGGCGGGCTCCGCGCCGGCAGACTCCGCGTGTGCCGGGCCGGCAAGCTGGGCCTCCCGCATGTCCGGCGCGGCTTTGGCGGCCTTCAGGCCTGCGATCAGCGCCATGTCGTCGCCCGGTGGCTCCTTTTCCGTTGCGGCGATGCCGGCGATGATGAGCTTTATGCGGTCCAGCGCCGCCAGCACCACCGTGATCAGGTTGGACGTGGCCTGCAGTTCGCCATCCCGCACCGCGCCCAGCAAATCCTCGGCCGCGTGCGCCACGCGCTCCAGCCGGGGCAGGTTGAGGAAGCCGCAAGTCCCCTTGATCGTGTGCACCAGGCGGAACACGTCGCCCAGTTGCGCCGCATCGCTGGGTTCACGTTCCAGCCGCAGCAGCGCGTCGTCCAGCGCTGCCAGGCTTTCGCCGGTTTCGGCCAGGAACTCCGTCAGCAACTCGTCCATCCACCAAGCTCCGGCGCCTGGGGCCATGATGGGGGGCAGTGCCGAAGATTGGGTTAACCGGGCGCCAGCAGCAGCGGCGGGGCCGGGGATGAGCCACCGCCGGGCATCAGCGCCGACAGCCGCAGCCCGGCGGCGCGGGCCAGCACGGCCACCAAGGAAGGCTGCACGTCCCGCGGCTCGACTGCAACGGTCCCAAGGCCGGCTAAAGCGGCCCACAGGCCAGGGGGCCAAGCGGCGGAGACGCCCTGCACCGCGACCAGAATGTCCCCGCCGGGCTGCCCGGACAGGCTGACTACGCCGCCGCGCGGCAGCGCCTCCGCCCCGAGCAGCAGCAGGTTGAGCAGCACGCGCGCGGCCGGACCTGCGTGCTCGCCAGGCTGCAAGCCGCCCAGCTCCGTCCTGACCCGCTGCGGCAGCCCAGTGGCGAGCCCGGCCAGCCCGGCCGCGTCCAGCGGGCCGCAATCCTCTGACCATGCGGCGCGCAGCAGCTTGATCCGACAGGCCAAGCCCTGCGCCGCCTCGTTCGCCAGCGGCAGCGCGTCGGCGGCCGCGGCCGGGGGGTCGGGCAGCAGCTCCCGCGTGTTCATCAGCGTGCCAAGCGGGCTGGCCAGGTCGTGGCACAGGCGCGCGCAGAGCGCTTCGGCGAACTGGATGGAGGTCGCGTGCGCTTCAGCCATTGCGGCCTCCTGTGATAGCGTCATCAAATGCCATGGGCGCGTGCCTAGAGCAAAACATTGGAGGCAAGAACGGCGTGGATGCCCGACGCCAACCTACGTCAACAGGGATGTTGGAACCGCCATGCCTTCCTCCTCGCACATCGAACCCGGCCAGCGCGTATGCCACCCGCAACAGCCCGACTGGGGCGTGGGGCAGGTGCAGTCTGTCATCGGCGAGCGGATCACGGTCAACTTCCCCCATGCCGGCAAGGTCGTCATCAATGCTCTGCTGGTCAGCCTGGACGTGGTGGACGCCGCTCCGCGCGACTGAGCTGCCGGAGCGACTGGGCCGCCGGGGGCTTGAACCTGGCCCGGCTCCCGCCGACAATACTCTCATGCCACGCAGCCCTGCCCGACCATGATCGACCCGCACGGCCGATCCATCAGCTATCTCAGGGTGTCCGTGACGGACCGCTGCGACCTGCGCTGCGTCTATTGCATGGCGGAGGAGATGACGTTCCTGCCGCGCGAGGACGTGCTGTCGCTGGAGGAGTTGGAGCGGCTTTGCGGCAGCTTCATCCGCCTGGGAGTGCGCAAGCTGCGCATCACCGGGGGCGAGCCGCTGGTGCGGCGGGATATCATGACGCTGTTCCGCTCCCTCGGCACCCATCTCGGGCACGGCCTGGATGAGCTGACGCTGACCACCAACGGCACCCAGCTGGCCCGATTCGCCCCGGAGCTGCACGCTGCCGGCGTGCGCCGGGTAAACGTCAGCCTGGACACGCTGTCGGCCGAAACATTCACCGCCATCACCCGGCGCGGCCGGATCGGGTCGGTAATGGCCGGCATCCGGGCGGCCAAGGCGGCGGGGCTCGCTGTCAAGCTAAATGCGGTGGCGCTGAAGGGCGTGAACGAGAACGAGTTCGACGACATACTTGCCTGGTGCGGCCACGAGGGGCTGGATTTGACCCTGATCGAAACCATGCCGATGGGCGATGTGGCGGATCGGACGGAGCAATACCTGCCGCTTTCCCTGGTACGCGCCCGACTGCGGCGGCGCTGGACGCTGACAGAGGCGGACTACCGCACGGGTGGCCCGGCGCGGTATTTCGACGTGGCCGAGACCGGCCGGCGCCTGGGCTTCATCACGCCCATGACGCACAACTTCTGCGAGAGCTGCAACCGGGTGCGGCTGACCTGCACCGGCACGTTGTTCATGTGCCTGGGCCAGGACGACGCGGCCGACCTGCGTGGCGTGATGCGGAGCGGCGGGGACGAGGCGGCGCTGGAGGCGGCCATCCACGAGGCGATCGCCCGCAAGCCGAAGGGCCATGACTTCATCATCGACCGTCGCCGCCCGATGGCCGTTGTCGGCCGCACCATGAGCCTGACTGGCGGGTGACGGCTACGCAGGGTGCTGCCCTGCACCCGGAAGGGGAAAAGGCCCCTTCCCCCTTTACGTGAGGGTGTCCAGAGGATTTCGTCCTCTGGCGGGGTTCGGGGCAGAGCCCTGACCTTGCTTCGCCAGCTTGCGGCATTCTTAGCGCAAAGCCTCCGTCAGGCTGATGGTGCCGCTGCCGCGCGGGGCCGGGCG
>CAXTTH010000178.1:0-5078 GCA_964247035.1 uncultured Acetobacteraceae bacterium | reverse complement strand
CGTCGGCCGCCGGCCAGGCGGCCTGCGCAGTGTCCAAGGTGGCGCGGAACGCGGGCGGCACGGCCAGCGCCGGGCGCGCGTAGTCCGGCCCGAGGTCGCATCCGGCCAGCAGCAGGGTCGGGAGCAGCAGAGTCGGGAGCAGGGGCAAGGCGTGCGGCAGGCGCAGCGTTCGGGTCCTCGATGCGGGTTGGGGCGGGTCCATTCGGCGCCATGCAACGGCATGCACGTTGCTGGAGGATTGCAATGGGGAGGTGGGGCGTCACCCCTGGCCGCGCCAGAGGGGCGATCCTTGGGCGGCCCCTCGTTGCCGCGGAGCAATCTTGCCCCCGCGCCGGTGATATGCAACTCACCCAGGCAAGCAACGAAGCCGACAGGGAACGCCGGGTGGCAGAGCCGATCCTCCAGACCGAGGGCATGACGCGCGAGTTCCGCGGCTTCGTCGCGGTGAACGGCGTGAGCCTGCGCGTGATGCCGGGCAGCATCCACGCGCTGATCGGCCCCAACGGCGCCGGCAAGACGACGTGCTTCAACCTGCTGACCAAGTTCCTGCAGCCGACGCGCGGCGTCATCCGCTACCGGGGCCGCGACATCACGGGGCTGAAGGCGGCCCAGGTGGCGCGGCTCGGGCTGGTGCGCTCGTTCCAGATCTCGGCCGTGTTCCCGCACCTGACGGCGCTGGAGAACGTGCGGCTGGCGCTGCAACGCAAGCGCGGCGGGTCGTACGACTTCTGGCGCGCCGAAGGGCTGCTGCGGCAGTACGACGGCCAGGCCCGGGCGCTGCTGGAGGACGTGGGGCTGGCCGAGCACGTCGGGACCCCGGCGCTGCTGCTGTCCTACGGCCGCAAGCGCGCGCTGGAGATCGCCACCACCCTGGCGCTCGACCCGCAGATGCTGCTGCTGGATGAGCCGACCGCGGGCATGACGCACGAGGACGTGGACCGGGTGGTGGCGCTGATCCGGCGCATCCGCGTGGGCCGCACCATCCTGATGGTGGAGCACAACCTGTCCGTGGTGGAGGGCCTGTGCGACCGGATCACCGTGCTGGCGCGCGGCCAGGTGCTGGCGGAGGGCGACTACGCCACCGTGTCCCGCAACCCCGAGGTGGTCACCGCCTACCTGGGCGCCGATGCGCCGGGGGCGGCCTAGCGTGCCTGCGATGCTGCAAGTCCGGGGCCTCAACGCCTGGTACGGCGAGAGCCACGTGCTGCACGGCGTCGATTTCGAGGTGGGCGAGGGCGAGGTGGTGACGCTGCTGGGCCGCAACGGCGCCGGCAAGACCACCACCATGAAGTCCATCATGGGCCTGACGCCGCGCCGCGCCGGGTCGGTCGCGTTCAAGGGGCGCGAGACCATCCGGCTGCGGCCCGACGCGGTGGCCCGCGCCGGCATCGCGCTGTGCCCGGAGGAGCGCGGCATCTTCGCCAGCCTGACCGTGGCGGAGAACCTGATGCTGCCCCCGGTGATCGCGCCCGGCGGGCTGGACGTGGCGACCATCCACGCGCTGTTCCCCAACCTCAAGGAGCGCGCCGCCTCCCAGGGCACCCGCCTGTCCGGCGGCGAGCAGCAGATGCTGGCGATCGGCCGCATCCTGCGCACCGGGGCGCGCTTGCTGCTGCTGGACGAGCCGACGGAGGGGCTGGCGCCGGTGATCGTGCAGCAGATCGGCCGCACCATTCGCGAGCTGCGCGCGCGCGGCTTCACCGTGCTGCTGGTGGAGCAGAACTTCCGCTTCGCCGCCACCGTGGCCGACCGCCACTACGTGATGGAGCACGGCCGGGTGATCGACATGATCCCGAACGGCGATATCGAGGCCCAGATGGGCAAGCTGCACGACTACCTCGGCGTCTGAACGGCGCCCCCGAAGGAGACGACATGGACCTGACGCGACGCGGCTTGATCGGCACGGCAGCCCTCGCGGCATCCGGGGTGGGGAAGGCGCGCGCCCAAGGAACGCCCCGGGGAGCGGCCGTCAAGATCGGCGTGCTGACGGACATGTCCGGCACCTACCGCGACGCCTCCGGGCCGCTCGCGGTGCTGGCGGTGCAGCAGGCGCTGGAGGAATCCGGGGCGGGCAGCGTGCAGGTGCTGGCGGCCGACCACCAGAACAAGTCCGACATCGCCGCCTCCATCGCGCGGGAGTGGTTCGACCGGGACGGCGTGGACCTGATCGTGGACGGGGTGAACTCCGCCTGCGGCCTGGCGATCTCCGGGGTCGCGCGCGACAAGAACAAGATCCACGTCAACAACGGCGCCGCCAGCAGCGACCTCACCGGGCCGCAGTGCAACGCCAACACCATCCACTTCTCGTACGACACATACATGCTGGCCAAGTCCACCGGCGGCGCGCTGGTGGCCGCGGGCGGGGACACCTGGTTCTTCATCACCGCCGACTACACCTTCGGCCACACCCTGGAGCGGGAGGCCACCGCCGTGGTCACCGCCGGGCGCGGCAAGGTGCTGGGCGCCGTGTCGTACCCGTTCCCCACCACCACCGACTTCTCCTCCCAGCTGGTGCAGGCGCAGGCCAGCGGCGCCAAGGTGATCGGGCTGTGCAGCGCCGGGGTGGACACGGCCAACCAGGTGAAGCAGGCGCACGAGTTCGGCATCACCCAGGGAGGCGTGAAGCTCGCCGGGTTCCTGACCTACATCAGCGACGTGCATGCCATCGGGCTCGAGGTGGGGCAGGGCTTGCAGATCACCAACAGCTTCTACTGGGACGCCAACGACCGCACCCGCGCCTTCGCCGAGCGGCTGAAGCCCAAGGCGCCCACCGTGCGCCCCGGCATGGTCCACGCCGGGGACTACGCCTGCGTGCTGCACTACATGAAAGCGGTGCAGGCCATGGGCACGGCGGAGGCCAAGAAGGACGGCGCGGCCACGGTGGCGCGCATGAAGGCGATGCCCACCGACGACGACGCGTTCGGGCCCGGCAGCATCCGCGAGGACGGCCGCGGCATCCATCCCGCCTTCCTGTGGGAGGTCAAGAAGCCGAGCGAGAGCACCCATCCATGGGACTACTGCAAGCTGGTGGCGACCACGCCGGCCGACCAGGCCTTCCGCCCGCTGCACGACGGCAACTGCCCGCTGGTGAGGGCATGACCCCCCGCCGCAGCCGTTAGGCCAGCCCATGGTCACGGTGTTCGGCATCCCCGCGGCGGCGCTGTTCGGGCAGTTGCTGCTCGGCCTCATCAACGGCGCGTTCTACGCCCTGCTCTCGCTCGGGCTGGCGATCATCTTCGGCATGCTGGGCATCGTGAACTTCGCCCACGGCGCGCTGTTCATGATGGGCGCGTTCGTGGCCTGGATGCTGCAAAACTACCTGGGCGTCGACTACTGGTGGGCGCTGCTGCTGTCGCCGCTGGCGGTGGGGCTGTTCGGGGTGGCGCTGGAGAAGGCGGTGATCAGCCGGCTCTACCGCATCGACCCGATCTACGGCCTGTTGCTCACCTTCGGCCTGGCGCTGATCCTGGAGGGGCTGTTCCGCAACGCCTACGGCTCCTCCGGCCTGCCCTACCGCATCCCGCCCATCCTGTCGGGCGGCACCAACCTCGGCTTCATGTACCTGCCCAACTACCGCGGCTGGGTGGTGGTCGTGGCGCTCGTGACCTGCCTGGCGACCTGGCTGGTGATCGACAAGACCCCCATCGGCGCCCGGCTGCGCGCGGCCACCGAGAACCCGGCGCTGGTGCAGGCCTTCGGCGTCAACGTGCCGCGCATGATCACGCTGACCTACGCCGCCGGGGTCGCCCTGGCCGCGTTCGCCGGGGTGCTGGCCGCCCCCATCTACTCGGTGAACCCCGGCATGGGCTCCAACCTCATCGTGGTGGTGTTCGCCGTGGTGGTGATCGGCGGCATGGGGTCGATCCTCGGCTCCATCGTCACCGGGTTCGGGCTGGGCGTGGCGGAGGGGCTGGCCAAGGTGTTCTACCCGCCGGCCTCGGCCACGGTGGTGTTCGTCATCATGGTGCTGGTGCTGCTGGTCCGCCCTGCCGGGCTGTTCGGCCGGGCCAGCTGATGCTCGGCTTCTCGCGGCCGCAAGGCGTCGCCTTCCTGGTGCTGCTCGCCCTGGTCGCGGCCAGCCCGTTCGCGTTCTATCCCGTGTTCCTGATGAACGTGCTGTGCTACGCGCTGCTGGCCTCGGCGTTCAACCTGCTGGTCGGCTACGTGGGGCTGCTGAGCTTCGGCCACGCCGCCTATTTCGGCATGGGCGCCTACGTGTCGGCCTACGCCGCCAAGGCCTGGGGGCTGACGCCCGAGCTGTGCGTGCTGCTGGGCGGCGTCGCCGGCGGGGCCTTGGGCGTGGCATTCGGCGCGCTGGCGATCCGCCGCCTGGGCATCTACTTCAGCATGATCACGCTGGCGCTGGCGCAGATGAACTACTTCTTCTGCTTGCAGGTGCCGTTCACCCACGGCGAGGACGGCATCCAGCAGGTGCCGCGCGGCGCGCTGCTCGGGCTGTTCTCCCTGCAATCGGACGGCGCGATGTACGCCTTCGTGGCCGCCGTGTTCGTGCTGTTCTTCCTGCTGATCCACCGCATCGTGCACTCGCCGTTCGGCCAGGTGCTCAAGGCGATCCGCGAGAACGAGCCGCGGGCCACCTCGCTCGGCTATCGCACGGACGACTACAAGCTGATCGCCTTCATCCTGTCCTGCTTCATCGCCGGCATCGCCGGCGGGCTGAAGGCGCTGGTGTTCGGCATCGCCACCCTGACCGACGTGAACTTCGGCGCGTCCGGCGACATCATCCTGATGACGCTGCTGGGCGGCATGGGCACCATCTTCGGGCCCGGCGTGGGCGCGCTGGCGCTCAAGTTCATGGAAAGCTACCTGGCCGGCATCGGCTCCTGGGTGACGGTGGTGCAAGGCGGCGTGTTCGTCGCCTGCGTGCTCGCGTTCCGCCGCGGCATCGTGGGCGAGCTGGGGGCGCGGCTGCGGCTGAACCTGTAGCCCCGCTTGCGCCGCACCCGCGCCCTAGCAGCGCCCCAATGGCCGCGCTAGGTGCGGGCCCATGAGCTACCAGACCCTGTATGCCGCCCTGGCGCGGCTGAACGTGCAACTGACCGCCATGGCCGCGCTGG
>CAXTTH010000177.1:357-5094 GCA_964247035.1 uncultured Acetobacteraceae bacterium | reverse complement strand
TCCAACTCGCCGCCGTCGCAATCCTGCTCCAGTGAAATCGTCACTACAACCTAAATAGGGTTAAACTCTCAGCTGCATTTGGACCACCCGCATTGCATGCACGTCATGCAGCCGGCCTCCTTCATCAGCCCCGGCTGGCTGCACTTCGGGCATAGCGGCCCCACGTGCATGCCGGGCTGCATCCCCGGGCTGGGCGGCAGCACCAGAACCTTCCCCGCCGTCTCCTTGGGCTGTAGGAACCCGGTCCCGATCATGTGGCGCTCCAGGATGTCGCCGATCGCCGCCACCAGCGAGGGCACGTAGTGGCCGTGCTGCCATTGCCCGCCGCGCGGGTCGAACACCTGCTTCAGCTCCTCGGCCACGAAGGCCACCTCGCCGCCGCGGCGGAACACGGCGCTGATCATGCGGGTCAGCGCCAGCACCCAGGAGTAGTGCTCCAGGTTCTTGCTGTTCACGAACACCTCGAACGGGGTGCGGCGGCCGTCGATCTCCACGTCGTTCACCGTCACGTACATCGCGTGCTCGGTGTCAGGCCAGCGCAGCTTGTAGGTGGCGCCCGACAGCTTCTCGCTGCGCTCGGCCAGCTCGATCACGTTGGAGGCGACTGGCTTCGGCGGCTCAGAAGGCTTCACCTCCAGCACCGAGCCGGTGATCGCATTCGGGCGGTAGGTCGTGCAACCCTTGCAGCCGCTGCGGTAGGCGTCGAGGTACACCTGCTGGAATGCCTCGAAGCTGATGTCCTCCGGCACGTTCACCGTCTTGGAGATCGCCGAGTCCACATGGCGCTGCACCGCCGCTTGCATGCGGATGTGCTCGGCCGGCGTCAGGTCCTGCGCGGTGACGAAAGTGTCCGGCAATGCGACGCCCTCGCCGAACTGGGCGCGGAAGCGGCGCAGGGCGTAGTCGGACACCTCCTCCTCCACCCTCGTGCCGTCCGGCTGCAGCACCTTGCGGGTGTAGGCCAGCGCGAACACCGGCTCGATGCCGGAGGACACGTTGTCCGCCACCAGGGAGATCGTGCCGGTGGGGGCGATGGAGGTCAGCAGGGCGTTGCGGATGCCGTGCTCGCCGATCAGCGCGCGCACGTCTTCATCCAGCTCGCGCACCGTCTGGCCGGCAAGGTAGGGCTCGCGGTCGAACAGCGGGAAGGCGCCCTTCTCGGCTGCCAGGCGGGCGGAGGTCATGTAGGCAGCGCGGTTGATGCGGCGCGCCCAGTCGCCAGCCATCTCGGCGGCTTCGCCGCTGCCGTAGCGCAAGCCGACCATCATCAGCGCGTCCGCCACCCCGGTCATGCCAAGGCCGATGCGGCGCTTGGCCATCGCTTCCTGCCGCTGCGCCTCCAGCGGGAAGCCGGACACCTCGATGGTGTTGTCCATCATGCGGACGGCCATCGCCACCAGTTCCTCCAGCTCCGCCTCGTCCAGCCGGGCGTGCGGGGAGAAGGGCTGCTGCACCAGGCGGGCCAGGTTGATGGAGCCCAGCAGGCACGCGCCGTAGGGTGGCAGCGGCTGCTCGGCGCACGGATTGGTGGAGTGGACCTGCTCGCAATAATACAGGTTGTTGCGGGCGTTGATGCGGTCGATGAACAGCACGCCGGGTTCGGCGTAGTCGTAGGTGGCGCGGGTGATGCTGTCGAATAGGGCGCGGGCGCGAATGGTGCGGTAGGTGCGCCCGCCGAACACCAGCGGCCAGTCGGCATCGGCGTCCACGGCGGCCATGAACGGGTCGGTGGCGAGCACGGAGAGGTTGAAGTTGCGCAGGCGGCCGGCCTGGCGCTTGGCGGCGATGAACTCCTCGATGTCCGGGTGGTCGCAGCGCATGGTGGCCATCATCGCGCCGCGGCGCGCCCCGGCGGACATGATGGTGCGGCACATGGCGTCCCACACGTCCATGAAGGAGAGCGGGCCGGAGGCGTCGGCGCCGACCCCCTGCACCGGGGAGCCCTTCGGCCGCAGGGTGGAGAAGTCGTAGCCGATGCCGCCGCCCTGCTGCATGGTGAGGGCCGCTTCACGCAGGTTGTCGAAGATGGCGCCGAGGTCGTCGGCGATGTCGCCCATGACGAAGCAGTTGAACAGGGTGACCCGGCGGTCGGTGCCCGCGCCGGAGAGGATGCGGCCGGCGGGCAGGAAGCGGAAATCCTGGAGGGCGCGGTAGAAGCGGGGCTCCCACTGCGCCGGGTCAGCTTCGGCGGCGGCCAGGGCGTGGGCCACGCGACGCCAACTGTCCTCGACGGTGGCGTCCAGTGGGGTGCCGTCGAGGGATTTCAGCCGGTATTTCGCGTCCCAGATCTGGCGGGAGATGGGGGCGATGCCGTCCATGGCGGAGGGCAGCGCTTCAGTGCTCATGTTCATGTCCATGGCTCTTTCCTAAACCCTTCATCCCGATTCGCCAGCCCGGCAATTTACCTTTCACTAGGGTGTGACCGGGCCGACACACACAAGATGTAGTATCAACAGCGCATGAGCATGGACCGCCCGCCGCCCCGCGCCAGACCCGACCGCCTCGGTGCGCTGCGTGGCTTGCCTGCCTTCCTGCGGCTGATCTGGCGCACCAGCCCCGGGCTGACAGGGGCCACGGCCATGCTGCGGCTGGGCCGCGCGGTGCTGCCGGTGGCTACGCTGTTCGTGGGCAAGCTCATCATCGACGAGGTGGTGCGGCTGGCCCGCCTGCCGGGCCACCCGGCGGCGCTGGCGGACTGGATACGCAGCGGGTTGCTGACGCGGGTGGGCCTGCTGCTGACGGCCGAGCTGGGCCTGGCAGTGGCGGCGGACGCGCTGGGCCGCGGCGTGTCGCTGCTGGACGCGCTGCTGTCGGACCGGTTCAGCGACGAGACCAGCCTGCGACTGATGCGGCACGCCGCCACGCTCGACTTGCAGGATTTCGAGGACAGCGAGACGCAAGACAAGCTTGACCGCGCCCGGCGGCAATCCAGTGGGCGCAGCGGCCTCATCAGCCTGCTGTTCGGCCAGGCGCAGGACATGGTGACGCTGGCCGGGTTCGCGGCTGGCATTGCCGCCTACGCGCCGTGGCTGATCCTGCTGCTGGCGGCCACCCTGGCGCCGGCCTTCCTGGGGGAGGTGCGGGCCAACGAGGGGGCCTACGCGCTCAGCGTCAAGCGCACGGCGGATCGGCGCGAGCTGGACTACCTGCGGCAGACGGGCGCCAGCGCCACCACCGCCAAGGAGGTCAAGCTGTTCGGGCTCAATGGCTTCCTGGCCGAGCGCTACGCCGCCGTATCCGCCGCGATCCGCCGGGAGAACCGGGACTACGCGGTGCGCCGGGCGCTGTCGGGGGCTGCGCTGGCGACGCTGGGGACGGTCGGCTACTACGCGGCCTACGCCTACCTTGCCTGGCGCGCCGTCACCGGCGGGTTGTCGGTCGGCGACCTGACGTTCCTGGCCGCCTCCTTCCTGCGGCTGCGCGGGCTGCTGGCGGGTCTGCTGAGCGGGTTGTCCAGCCTGGCGAGTCAGGCATTGTACTTGCAAGACCTGTTCTCGTTCCTGGAACTGCGCCCAGGCATCGTCTCGCCGGCGGCGGGACGGCTTGTGCCGCCAGCTTTGCAGGACGGCATCGTGTTCGAGGATGTCGGCTTCCGCTACCCGGGCGCCGAGCGCTGGGCGGTGCGCCACCTCAGCTTCCGCCTGCCGGCCGGCCAGGTGCTGGCGCTGGTGGGCGAGAATGGCGCGGGCAAGACCACGCTGGTGAAGCTGCTGACCCGGCTGTACGACCCCGGCGAGGGCCGCATCCTGCTCGACGGCGCTGACCTGCGGAGCTACGACCTGGACAGCCTGCGCGCCAGCGTCGGCGTCATCTTCCAGGATTTCGTGCGCTATGACCTGTCGGCGGGGGACAACATCGCCGTCGGCCGCATCGGGCTGCGGGATGATCGGGCGCGCATCGCGCAGGCAGCCGAGCGGGGCCGGGCGGACGAGGTGATCGGCCGGCTGCCGCGCGGGTATGACCAGATGGTGGGACGCCGGTTCAGCGGCGGCATGGAGCTGTCCGGCGGCGAGTGGCAGAAGGTGGCGATCGCGCGCGCTTACATGCGGGACGCGGCGGTGCTGATCCTGGACGAGCCGACGGCGGCGCTGGACGCGCGGGCGGAGTTCGAGGTGTTCCAGCGGTTCAAGGCGCTGAGCGCCGGGCGGACGGCGGTGCTGATCTCGCACCGGTTCTCGTCCGTGCGGATGGCCGACCATATCCTGGTGGTGGCGGATGGCCGGGTGGAGGCGAGCGGCACGCACGCGGCGCTGCTGGCGCAGGGCGGGCGCTATGCGGAGCTGTTCGAACTGCAGGCGGCGGGGTATCGTTAGCCGGCCCGCCTCACTCCACCGTCACCGACTTCGCCAGGTTGCGCGGCTGGTCCACGTCGGTGCCTTTCAGCACCGCCACCTGGTAGGCCAGCATCTGCACCGGGATTGCGTATAGGATCGGTGCCACGAACGGGTGCACCGACGGCAGCACCACCACCTCCGCCGCGATGCCGCGCAGCTTGGCGGCGCCGGCGGCCCGGGGCCCCCCCGGGGGCCCGCGCCCGACGCCGGGGGTAGGTTCGATCTCGACCTCGCCGAGGCTGCCGCGCTGGGCGCGGGCGAACTCGTCGATCTTCTCGGCGGCGCTGTCGATGTGGTCGCGCAGCTCGGCGGGGACGGTGGCGGCGGCCCGCTCGATCTCGGCGTCGCCGAGGGTGAAGCGCTCGGGGGACCAGTCGTCGAAGCGCTCCGAGTACTCGCGGAC
>CAXTTH010000177.1:0-347 GCA_964247035.1 uncultured Acetobacteraceae bacterium | reverse complement strand
CCCCCCCCCCCCCCCCCGCGCCCGCCCCGGTGGGGGGCCCGGGGGGCGTCGCTCAACCCCCCCCGGTGCCCCCCGCGCGCCGCCGCCTCCTGCAGGTTGGAGGCCATTTTCTCGAACAGCGGGCCGCTGGGGGCGGCGGCCACCACGGGAACGTCGGGGTCGATCAGGGCGATTGGGCCGTGCTTCATCTCCCCGGCGGCGTAGCCCTCGGCGTGGATGTAGCTGATCTCCTTCAGCTTCAGCGCACCCTCCATGGCGATCGGGAAGCACGCGCCGCGGCCGAGGAACAGCACGTCGCGCGCCTGCGCCACGCGCGCCGCCACGGCCGCCAGGTCCAGCGCCAGGGC
>CAXTTH010000176.1:0-5100 GCA_964247035.1 uncultured Acetobacteraceae bacterium | reverse complement strand
CACCAGGACTTCCTTGGAGCGGCCATGGCTGAAGCTCTGCCGCACCGACCCGGCGTCCACCGTGCGGCCCAGTTCCAGCCGTCCAGCAGGACGCAGCGAGAGCCTCGCCTTGGCCGTGTCCTGATCGTTATTCTCGCTCATTCACCCGTCCGTTCGCTCGACCCGCGCCGCCGGTGCGACGCTGGGATGTTCTTCAAACCGTCTTTCGCAGCATCGGGGCTGGTCATGGAAACCAGCCGGAACGCTTCCGCCATCAACGCCTCTGCCAGGCGGCCCGGCACCACGGCCACATGCACCACATGGTCACGACCGAACACCGCGCCCAGGGCTGAGGCGGACAGGGGCCGCACCACCGGCATGTCCCGCGCTCCCGACAACAGCCGATGGCACTCCTCGTCGCTGCCGTCCAAGGCCTGCACCACCATGCCGGCTCGGCCGCCTGCCAAGGCTTCCCGCGCCTTGGCGTATCCCCCGACGGCTTGCCCGGCCCGACGCGCCAGCCCAAGGAGGTCGATGACCCGCCGGGTCAGCCCCACCTGGATCGTGGCCACCAGGGCGGGCGGCAGGACCACCGGCCCGCGCGCAGCGCGTGCGAACGCGCCTCGAAGTGCCGCGGCTTCTACCACATCGGCCCGCGGGCTCAACCAGAATCCCCGTCCGGGCAGCCTTGCAAGCAGGTCGGGCACGACTGCCCGGTCCGGTCCAAGCACGAAGCGCACCATGCGGGCGCGCTCGCCACGCTCGCGGGTGACGAGGCAGCGCCGCATCGGGCCTCGCTCCTCGTCCTCCGCCGCGTCCGCCAGGGTGTCCGGGTCAGGCGTTGCCGTCCTCCTGGACCGCCGGCTCGGCCACCGGCGCGGCGTCATCGAACCAATGGGCGCGCGCGGCCATGATAATGGTGTTGGCGGCTTCCTCGTCGATCGCCTCCGCGCCCACGATCTCGACCAGCTCGTCGCCGGCCAGGTCCGCCAGGTCGTCGAGCGTCTTCACGCCTTTCTCACCCAGTTGCACCAGCATGGCCGGGCTCAGCGCTTCCAGGGCGGCGATGTCGTCGCCCACGCCCAGCTCGCGGCGGCGGTCGTCCAGCTCGACATCGCGGCGCTGCAGGAACAGCTCGGCGCGGCTGATCAGCTCGCCCGCCACGCTCTCGTCGAAGCCCTCGATGTCGGCCAGCTCGTCGGCTGGGGTAAAGGCCAGCTCCTCGACGGAGGTGAAGCCTTCCGTGACCAACAGGCCGGCGATCATGTCGTCCACATCGAGCGCCTCCACGAAGATGCCGGTGCGGCGGCGGTACTCCTCCTGGCGGCGCTCGCTTTCCTCCGCCTCGGTCAGGATGTCGATGTCCCACCGGGTCAACTGGCTGGCAAGGCGCACGTTCTGGCCGCGGCGGCCGATGGCGAGCGAAAGCTGCTCGTCCGGCACCACCACCTCGACGCGCCCGGCCTCCTCGTCCATCACCACTTTGGTCACTTCGGCAGGCGCCAGCGCGTTCACCACGAAGGTGGGCGCCTGCGAGGACCACGGGATGATGTCGATCTTCTCGCCTTGCAGCTCCTGTACTACCGCCTGCACTCGGCTGCCCCGCATGCCAACGCAAGCGCCGACCGGGTCGATCGAGCTGTCCCGGCTGATGACGGCCATCTTGGCGCGGCTGCCAGGATCACGGCTGACGGCCTTGATCTCAATGATGCCGTCGTAGATTTCCGGCACCTCCTGCGCGAACAGCTTGGCCAGGAAGGCAGGATGGGTGCGGCTGAGAAAGATCTGTGGCCCGCGCGGCTCTTCCCGGACGTCGTAGATGTAGGCGCGCACCCGGTCGCCGTTGCGGAAACTCTCGCGTGGGATGAGTTCGTCACGTCGCAGCAGAGCCTCGGCGCGACCCAGCTCCACCATCAGGTTGCCGTACTCGGTGCGCTTGACCAAGCCATTGATGATCTCGCCCACGCGGTCCTTGAACTCGTCATACTGCTTCTTGCGCTCGTACTCACGCACGCGCTGCACGATCACCTGCTTAGCGGTTTGCGCGGCGATGCGGCCGAAGTCGATCGGGGGCAGCGGGTCCACCAGATGGCCGCCGATCTCGATGTCGGGCTGGAACTTGCGGGCGATGTGGACGGGGATTTGGGTTTCCTCATTCTCCACCACCTCTACCGCCTCGGTCCAGCGCGACAGGCGAACGTCGCCGTTCTTGCGGTCGATGGTGGCGCGAATGTCCTTCTCGCTGCCGTATTTGGCACGGCCGGCTTTCTGGATGGCCTGCTCCATAGCCTCGATCACCTCCTCGCGGTCGATCGACTTCTCCCGCGCGACAGCATCGGCGACCAGCAGCAGTTCGGGGCGGGAGACAGCGGTGTCCATAGTCCGTGGTTCCTCAGTTCAGGGTCGATGCCGGCGTCTCGGGCCCGCGGGGCGGCGCGGTCGCGGCGATCAGTGCATCCGTCAGCAACAGCTTGGCCCGGCGTAGGTCGGTCAGCGGCAACGCCACTTCCGTGCCGTCGTCCAGCCGTAGCCAGGCCGTAGCCTCGTCGGCGCCGAGCACGGTGCCGGTGAAGCGCTTGCGGCCACCGATCGGCACGTTCACCTCAGCCTTCGCCTGGTGGCCTGCAAAGCGCACCCAGTCCTTCGGCCGGGTCAGCGGTCGGTCGATCCCGGCACTGCTGACTTCCAGCGTCCAAGCGGTCTTGATCAGGTCCGCCACGTCCAGCGCGGCGCTCACCACGTCATTGATGCGCTCACAGTCATCAATGTTGATTAACGAGCCATCCACTCGGTCCGCCATGACCTGAACGGTCGGGCGTTCCCGCCCCAGAACGGTGACGCGAACAAGCTCGTAACCCATGTGGCCCATGGTCAGCTCGATTTCGGCGGCGATCCGGGTTTCAAGCGGGGCATGACGGTCGGTTTGTTCGGTGCTGTCGTTGTCCAAAACGCAAAAAGGTGGCCGGTTAGGGCCACCCTCCAGAAGGTCGGAGAATGATCGAATAAATTGAAGCTAGTGGAAAATGCGCGGGCTTTCACGCCCGCGCATTCCATCAGGCCGGCTTACTGGCCGTTCTGGTGCTCTTGCAGTTGCTGCTGGTTCAGCTTGGTGGTCTCAGCGTCGCCGCTGCGGTTGCCCGCGTCGTTCTTGTGGTTGACGTGGGCGTAGGGATGCTTGGCATTGGCGGCAAACGCGGCCGGAGCGGCGAGGACGCTGGCGGCCAGGGCGATCAAGGCGAGGTGCTTCATGGAAAAATACTCTCGAAGTTGCAACGGCGGCAGAACGTCATGTCGCATACGGCAGTGGCCTTGCCACAACAAGGCTAATGCGGCGGCGCCATGCCGGATGCTGGGGGTGGGTTAGAACCCTGGTAGTTGCTGTTGAGCTGCGCCGCGTTCAACTGGTCCACCTTGGAGTCGCCCGTGTCGTTGCCCGCGTCGTTCTTGTGGTTGACGTTCTTGTAAGGCGCGCCGGCGTGGGCGGCGAAAGCGGGGCGAACCGATGCGCCGGTGGCCAAAGCCAACGCGGACAGGATCAGGGCTGCTCTCATCATGATGTCGAACTCCCGAGTCGATACCATCAAGCAACGTCGCAACGCTGCGCGGGTTGCGTGGGCACGGTGACGCCAATCATGTCCGTGTCACGGACCAAGGCTGCCAGCTCGGCCTCTTCCCAGGCCTGCGTGCCCGGCGGGCGCAGCGGCAGCACCATCCAGCGGTAGTCGGCGGTGCTGTCCACCACGCGGATCGCCGTGCCCGGCGGCAGCGTGGTGCGCCATTCGGCCAGCACGCCCGCCGGGTCCCGCACGGCGCGGGCGCGATAGGCGGCCGACTTGAACCAGAACGGCGGGTAGCCCAGCACAGCCCGCGGATAGCAGCTGCACAGGGTGCAGACCACCAGGTGGTGCAGGCCCGGCTCGTTCGGCAGCACGCCCAACGGCGGCATGCCCCGCATCGGGATGCCGGCCTGCTCGGCGGCAGCGGCGCCGTCCCGCAGCAGCAGGGCGCGATAGGTCGGGTCCAGCCAGGCGCGGGCCACCATGCGGGCGCCCTGGCCGGGGCTGGCGTTATCGGTGGCGGCCACGCGACCGGCAATCTCGGCGGCGGAGACGATGCCTTTGGCGTCCAGCAGCGCCTTGATGGCCGTGAGCAGGCGGCTGCTTTGCGTTTGCAGAAGGGTCAGGTCGGCAGGAGCCATGGCTCATACACCTCCACGAGCAGGTCGGCGGCCGTGCTGCCGGGCCAGACGGGGCTGAACAGGACATGGTACAGCGGCAGCCAGGTTGCTGGGCGCGCGAAAGCCAGGTCTTCGGGATTGGGGAAGTCGCCCAAGTGCCGCACCACCCGGCCTGGCCGCCCCCGCAAGTAATGCGGCGTGCGGACGTGCGCCGGGCTGTGCGACTCCGGCCAGTCGTCGCGCACCTGCACGGCGGCGCCGGGGGCGAAGCGGGTCATGATAAAGCCGTGGCGAGTTCAGTTGGCGTGATCACGCCGCGGGCCAGCAGGTTGTCGGCGATGGAGCGTATCCAGCGCTGGTAGTAGCTAAGCCGGTGATACTCGGCCTCCGGGATCGCCTCGATGCCGCGGCGCAGCTCATCCACGCCCATGATGCCCTTCGCACCCAGCAGGCCGCGGATGGCGTCCACCTCGCGGTCAAACAGGGACAGCGCGTGGGCGCTGGTATCGATCGGCTCGCACAGGAAGCGGGGCACGCCGCCCAGGTCGTGATGGGCCCGGGCGGAGGCGTCGCCGGGTTCGTGCTCGCTCATTGGATGGCCTCGCCGGGGTAGGCGCCCCAGAACGCGTCGCGCTTCAGCCAGCCGTGGTAATCACCGACCTGCACCTCGCACCAGGGGGCGGAGCCGTCGCAGGCGCGCAGGCGGCCGATCACGCCGGGCTTCAGCCGGGCCACGGCGGCGGCGCTGTCCTGCGGGCCGGAGCGCACGGTCTGCTCGCCCCCCGCCACCACGAAGTTGCGCCGTCCGGACAGGGTCGCCTGGTGCACCCAGCCTTTGACGCCCTCCTGGTCCGCGACCAGCCGCCAGACCTCGAACTCGCGTTCGATCTGCACCGGCAGGTCGCGGCGCTTGTACCCCCAGTCGATAGGGTAGCGCTGGCCAG
>CAXTTH010000175.1:0-5142 GCA_964247035.1 uncultured Acetobacteraceae bacterium | reverse complement strand
GCTTGGGCCGGGCCGAAATACTGCGCCCAGGCGGCGGCCTCGGTCGGCTTGTTGTCGCCGGGTTGCGAGAACTGGTAGTTGCCGCCGCCATTGTTGTCGTACAGGTTGACGAAGCTGATCGGCTCTCCGGCGGCCTGGGCCGCGGCCAACTGCTGCGCCAGCCATTGCGGGTAGGCCGCGTCGTCCGCCACGTCCGTGCCGCCGTTGGCGTTGCCCGCGCCGGCCTCGGGGATGGCGAACGGCTTGCCCTGCGCTTGGGCGAACTGGATCAGGCTGGCCAGGCTCTGGCTGTGGCCGCCGCTGCTGTCGTTGGAATACCTGGTCGCCGCCGGGTAGCTCCAGTAATGCGCGCGGTTGACCGGGTTGGCGATGAACTGCGCCACGCTGGCGTCCTCGCCGCCGGTGGCCCAGTCGTGGTACTGCGGCGAGCCCGAGCTGTCCGAGTAGGGGTAGATCCCGGCATAGGCGTCGGCGCCGATGGCGTCCACGAAGCTGTTGCCCGGGTAGAGGTTGGTCGTCGCCTCGGCGTTGCTGTAGTTGGTCGTGCTCGGGTTCCAGACCACCTGGACGCTCACGCCGGCCGCAGCGGCGTCCTGGTGCAGCGCCGTGTACACGTGCTGGAACGCGGACACCCAGTCGGCCTGGCTCTGCGCGTCGGACCCGGCGTAGGTCGGTCCCATGACGTTCATCTCCCAGCCTGGCCGGAACACCAGGTTGGTGAAGCCCTGGCTGGCCCAGGCCTGCACGATGCCGTTGAGGGCGCCGTCATCCGCGCCGGACGCCACGGCCTGGAACGCCTGGTCGCCGGAAGGCGAGCCGGCCGCGGTGGAGCTGAACGGCACGGCGATGACCGGGGTGGCGTGGCGTGCATCCGGCGACGCGGCGGCGGACGAGGCCTCCCACTGGGCGTTGCCGGCCCAACTGCCGACCGGCTGCCGCTGGTCGATGAAGTAATCCAGGAAGCTTGGCGCCGCGCCGATCACGCTGGAGAAATTGCTGTAGGCGTTCTCGAACGCCGCCTCGTTCCCAGGGTTGGCGTTGTCAGGGTTGCCGAGATACGCGCCCAGCGGGAATGGAGTCGCTTGCGTCATGGTGATGCTCCGGGTTGCGGGTGCGTTGCTGCACCAAGCGGTTGGGTGATGCCGGTTCTACAGTGTTACAGGCTCGTCAAACCGCTCAGCGGCGGATTTGCTTGCGATGAGCTGCCTGTTACATTCAATCAAAGCCAAGCTGCCAGTCGTGCAACTTAGCAGGGCCAAAGCTAGTCAACACATGAAGCACAACGCGAATGTAAATGACCTTAACAAGCTCATCCTGGACGTGCATTGCTAAGCATGAGCCTTCATAACTAAACATCTAACTTATGCAAACGCGAAATCGTGATCAATCTGATAAATTTTCTGGCCGCTGCGGGCAGACTCATCTTGCGAGTGTCAAGGACAAATACGCATGCATTGCTAGATAACGCATTCCGCACAGACACGCGCGTGCATTGTTAGGTATTTAGTCCTAAAAGCTGCCGAAGCGCCTGCTTGCAGCCGGGTCAGCTACAGGGCCGAGCTGGGAACCTGGGCGATGTCGAGGTGCAGGCTGCCTTGCTGCATGGAGCGGACGAGGTGGTCATAAAGCGCAATCGCGGCGTAGTCGTCGCGCGAGGTCAGCACGATCTCGACCATCTTGCCCTGGCGCCGGATGCCGACCCGCAACGCGGCCGCGATATCCGGGGCCGGGACTGGTTGGTGGGGTCCCGGTCCGCTGTGTCCTCGGTGGTCAGGCGCACTCATCGGTTGCTCGATCGGATGGTCGTTCGATCGCACCGTGCTGTCCCGTCATAGCGGTGGCAACCAGCAATTCACGCGCTCATGGGAATGTCATTGCAGAGCTTCCCAATAACGTTACGCTTGAGCGAATGCCGGAGGCCGTCTCGGTTTTCAGCGCCGAGTCCCGGCCCAGCCTGTCGCGAGGCCGGGCCGGGTCCCGGGTCGGCTAGGCTGCCTTGGCCATGCCGCGCAGCACGTACTGCAGGATGCCGCCGTGGCGGTAGTACTCCACCTCGTCGTCGGTATCGATCCGGCACAGCGCCTGCACCGTCTCGCTGGCGCCGTCGGCGCGGCGGATGGTCACCGGCACCGTCATGCGCGCGGTGATGGTCTCGATGCCGGTGATGTCGATCACTTCCTCGCCGGTCAGCCCCAGGGTGTGCCGGGTCACGCCTTCGGGCAGGGTGAGCGGCAGCACGCCCATGCCGACCAGGTTGGAGCGGTGGATGCGCTCGAAGCTTTCCACCAGCACCGCCTTGATGCCCAGCAGCATGGTGCCCTTGGCCGCCCAGTCGCGCGAGGAGCCCATGCCGTACTCCTTGCCGCCGAACACCACTAGCGGCACGTCCACTTGCTTGTACGCCATGGCGGCGTCGTAGATCGGCATCTCCACGCCGTCCGGGTAGTGCCGGGTGAGGCCGCCCTCCATGCCGTGCAGCATCTCGTTCTTGATGCGGATGTTGGCGAAGGTGCCCCGCATCATGACCTCGTGGTTGCCGCGGCGCGCGCCGTAGCTGTTGAAGTCCCGCTGGGGCACCTGGCGCTCGACCAGGTAGTCGCCTGCCGGCGAGGTCTTCTTGATGTTGCCGGCCGGGCTGATGTGGTCGGTGGTGATGTTGTCGCCGAACAGGCCGAGGATGCGCGCGCCCGTGATGTCGCCCTTGGCGACCGGCTCCATCGTCATGCCGTCGAAGTAGGGCGGGTTCTTCACGTAGGTGGAGCCGTCGGTCCAGCCATAGGTGTCGGTGCCGGCCTGGACCTCGATGCGCTGCCACTCCTCCGGGCCCACGAACACCTCGCCGTAGCGCTTGAGGAACTGCGCCCGGCCCAGGGCGGAGCGGACGATGGCGGTGATCTCGTCGTTGCTGGGCCAGATGTCCTTCAGGTACACCGGCTGGCCGTCCGGCCCAGCGCCCAGCGAGGCGGTGGCGATGTCCTCCTGCATGGTGCCGAGCAGCGAGTAGGCCACCACCAGCGGCGGGCTGGCCAGGTAGTTGGCGCGCACGCTCGGGTGCACCCGGCCCTCGAAGTTGCGGTTGCCGGACAGCACCGACACCGCCACCACGTTGCCCTCCTCGATGGCGGAGGCGATCTGCGCGTTCAGCGGGCCGGAGTTGCCGATGCAGGTGGTGCAGCCGTAGCCCACCAGCGCGAAGCCCATGGCGTCCAGGTCCTCGTGCAGGCCGGACTTGTTCAGGTACTCCGTCACCACCTGGCTGCCGGGGGCGAGCGAGGTCTTCACCCACGGCTTCGGCCGCAGCCCGAGCGCGCGGGCCTTGCGCGCCACCAGGCCGGCCGCGACCATCACGTAGGGGTTGGAGGTGTTGGTGCAGGAGGTGATGGCGGCGATCACCACGTCGCCGTGGCCGATGTCGAAGTTCTTGCCGTTGACCTCCGTGCGCACGCCGATGTCGTTGGCCGGCACGCCCAGGCTGCGGCTCAGCTCCGCCTTGAACGCGCCGCTGGCCTCGTTCAGCAGCACCCGGTCCTGCGGGCGCTTCGGCCCGGCGATGGAGGGCTGCACGGTGGACAGGTCCAGCTCCAGCGTGTCGGTGAACACCGGCTCCACCTCGGTGCGCCACATGCCCTGCGCCTTGGCGTAGGCCACCACCAGCGCGATCCGCGCCTCGTCGCGCCCGGTCAGCCGCAGGTAGTCGATCGTGGTGGCGTCCACCGGGAAGAAGCCGCAGGTGGCGCCGTACTCCGGCGCCATGTTGGCGATGGTGGCGCGGGTGGCGACGGCCATGTCGTCCAGCCCGGGACCGCAGAACTCGACGAACTTGCCGACCACGCCCTTGGCCCGCAGCATCTGCGTGACTTGCAGCACCAGGTCGGTCGCGGTGACGCCCTCGTTCATCTTGCCGGTGAGCCGGAAGCCGATCACGTCCGGGATCAGCATGGCGATCGGCTGGCCGAGCATGGCGGCCTCCGCCTCGATGCCGCCGACGCCCCAGCCCAGCACGCCGATGCCGTTGACCATGGTGGTGTGGCTGTCGGTGCCGAACAGCGTGTCCGGGTAGGCGAACTCCTCGTCGCCGATCTTGGCCGTCCAGACGGTCTGCGCCAAGTACTCAAGGTTGACTTGATGGCAGATCCCGGTGCCCGGCGGCACGACCCGGAAGTTCTCGAACGCCTGGCTGCCCCAGCGCAGGAAGCGGTAGCGCTCGCCGTTGCGGGCGAACTCCAGCTCCACGTTGTCGTGCAGCGCGTTCTCGGTGCCGGCGACGTCCACCATGACGGAGTGGTCGATCACCAAATCGACTGGGATCAGCGGGTTCACCTTGTCCGGCGAGCCGCCGAGCTTGATGATGCTGTCCCGCATGGCGGCGAGGTCCACCACGGCGGGCACGCCGGTGAAGTCCTGCAGCAGGATGCGGCTGGGGCGGAACGGCACCTCCTTGGCGCTGGTCGCGGCCTGGACCCACTCGGCGATGGCGCGCGCGTCGTCGACGGTGGTGGCGCCGCCGTCCTCGAAGCGCAGCACGTTCTCCAGCAGCACCTTGAGGCTGACCGGCAGGCGCGAGAGGTCGCCGATGGTCTCGGCGGCCTTGGGCAGGGAGAAGTAGTGGAACTCCTGTCCGCCGGCCGTCAGCGTCTGCCGGGTGTGCAGGCTGTCCTGCCCAATGCTCTTCATCGGTTGCCTCGCTCGTTGGGGCGGCGCAGGAATGCGGCGCGGTCAAATTGATATAGGTGCAGCGGTTTAACCATGGAGGGCGGCGCGGGTCCACATGGCGAGATGCTGGTGCGGGCAAACGGCCTCGCAGCCTTCAGGGGGGAGCGGCTGGTGCTGGAGGGCGTCTCGCTCGCGGTGCCGCCGGGTGCGGCGCTGCTGCTGCTGGGGCCGAACGGGTCCGGCAAATCGACGCTGCTGCGGCTGCTGGCCGGGCTGAAGCGGCCCGACGCGGGCGCCCTCGCGTGGTGCGAGGCGCCGATGTCCCCGGTCGCCTACCTGGCCCATGCGGACGCGATCAAGCCCGGGCTGACCGCGGCGGAGAACCTGCGCTTCGCTGCGGCGGGCCAGCCGGTCGAGCCGGCGCTGGCCATGCTGGGCCTGGCCGGGCTGGCGGAGCTGCCGGCGCGGATGCTGTCCGCGGGCCAGCGC
>CAXTTH010000174.1:0-5143 GCA_964247035.1 uncultured Acetobacteraceae bacterium | reverse complement strand
GCGCTGGCGCAGCGTGCGGAGTTGCCGGACCGGCACGTTGTCGATCCGCTCGCCATCGAGTTTGACCTCGCCGGCCGTCGGATCGGTCAGGCGCAGGATCGCCTTGCCGACGGTCGACTTGCCGCACCCGCTCTCCCCCACCAGCCCCACCGTCGCGCCTTCCCGGATGGTGATGGACACGCCGTCCACCGCCCGCACCGTGGCCGCCGCCCGGCGGAACTGGCCGCGGCGTCCGGCTAACGCGACCCGGATGTCGTTGGCCTGCGCCAGGATAGGGGCCGCAGCAGGCAGCGGGTCCGGCCGGCCGCCGGGTTCTGACTCCAGCAGCATGCGGGTGTAAGGGTGGCTGGGGCGGGCGAACAGGGCAGCGGCGGCCCCCTGCTCCACGATGCGGCCGTCCTTCATCACGCACACCCGGTCGGCGTAGCGGCGCACCACGCCGAGGTCGTGGCTGATCAGCAGCAGGGCGAGGCCGCGCCGGGCCTTCTGCGCGGCCAGCAGGTCGAGTATCTGCGCCTGGATGGTCACGTCCAGCGCCGTGGTCGGCTCGTCCGCGATCAGCAGGGCGGGGTCGTTGGCGAGCGCCATGGCGATCATCACGCGCTGGCGCTGCCCACCGGAAAGCTGGTGCGGCAGCGCGCCCAGTCGCTCCGCCGCGTCCGGGAAGCCGCAGGAATCCAGCAGCGCCACGATGGCGGCCCGGGTCGGGCGGCGGCCGTGCAGCGCCATGGCCTCGCCCACCTGGCGGCCGAGGCGGTGCAGCGGGTTGAGGCTGGTCATCGGCTCCTGGAACACCATGCCGGCGGTGCGCCCGCGCATACCCCGTAGCCGCTCCGGCGTCGCGGCCAGCATGTCGGCGCCGTCCAGGGCGACAGCCCCCGTGGCGAGCGCGCCCGGCGGCAGCAGGCGCAGGATGGCCAACGCGGTCAGCGACTTGCCAGAGCCGCTCTCGCCGACGAGCGCGACCGTCTCCCCGCGGGCGGCTGTGAAGCTGGCGCGGTCCACGACGGGGGTGTTGCCAAAGCGGATGGTGAGGTCAGAGACGGCAAGGAGGCTCACCGCGGCTGCTTGCGCGGGTCGAACGCGTCGCGCACCGCCTCGCCGATGAAGATCAGCAGCACCAGGATGCCGCCCAGCACCACGAACGCCGTGATGCCGAGCCAGGGCGCCTGCAAGTTGTTCTTGCCCTGGTTGACCAGCTCGCCCAGCGACGGCGAACCCGGCGGCAGGCCGAAGCCCAGGAAGTCCAGGCTGGCGAGCACCGTCACGGAGCCGGACAGGATGAACGGCAGGAAGGTGAGCGTCGCCACCAGCGCGTTGGGCAGGATGTGCCGCGCCATGATCGCGCCATCGCCCACGCCCAGCGCCCGCGCTGCACGGACGTAGTCGAGGTTGCGGCCGCGCAGGAACTCCGCCCGCACCACGCCGGTCAGCCCCATCCAGGAGAACGCCAGCAAGAAGGCCAGCAACACCCAGAAGGTGGGCGTGATGACGGACGCCAGGATGATGAGCATGAACAGCTGGGGCATCCCGGACCAGACCTCGACGAAGCGCTGGAACAGCAGGTCGGTCAGCCCGCCATAGAACCCCTGCACCGCCCCGGCGGCGATGCCGGCCACGGATGAGACGATGGTCAGCGTGAAGCCGAACAGCACGGAGATGCGAAAGCCGTAGATCACCCGCGCCAGCACGTCTCGCGACTGGTCGTCCGTGCCCAGCAGGTTGCGCCAGGACGGCGGAGTGGGCGGCGAGGATGGCAGGCCCTTGACGATGGTGCCGTAGGAGAACGGCACCGCGGGCCAGAGCATCCAACCGCGCGCGTTGATGGCTTGCACGAGGTCCGGGTCGGTGTAGTCGGCTTCGAGCGGCAGGAAGCCGGGCCCGAAGGCATCCTCGCTGTAGTCCCGCAGCGCGGGGATGAACCAGTGGCCGTCGTAGCGGACCAGCAGCGGACGGTCATTGGCGACCAGCTCGGCGGCGGCGCACAGGGCGAACAGGGTTAGGAAAATCCTAAGCGACCACCAGCCCCGGCGGTGCCCGCGGAAGATGGCGAGACGGCGACGGTTAAGCGGGGTCACAGGCCGCTGCCACCCTCACCCAACCCTCTCCCGCCAGCGGGAGAGGGCTTTGTCCTTCTCCCTCTCCCGCATGCGGGAGAGGGCCGGGGTGAGGGCGCTTGCATCACCCCCGCCGCTCGAAGTCGATCCGCGGATCGACCAGCGTGTACATCATGTCCCCACGATCTGCATCACCAGCCCGAGCAGCGTGAACAGGTACAGCGTGCCGAACATCACCGGGTAGTCGCGCCGGATCGCGCTGTCGAAGCCCAGCAGCCCCAGCCCGTCCAGCGAGAAGATGATCTCCACCAGCAGCGCCGAGGAGAACAGGATGCCGATGAACGCCGCCGGGAACCCGGCCACGATCAGCAGCATCGCGTTGCGGAACACGTGGCCGTACAGCACCCGGCCCTCGCCCGCGCCCTTGGCTCGCGCAGTCAATACGTACTGCTTGCCGATCTCGTCCATGAAGCAGTTCTTGGTCAGGATGGTGAGGCTGGCGAACCCGCCCGCGACCAGCGCCACCGTGGGCAGCGCCATGTGCCAGGCGTAGTCCGCGGCCCGCTGCGGCCAGGGCCAGGCGGCGCTGCCCTGGCTGCTCAGCCCGCGCAACGGGAACCAGTCCACGAACGAGCCGCCGGCGAACAGCACCACGAGCAGGATGGCGAACAGGAAACCCGGCACCGCATAGCCCACCAGCACCGCCGCCGAGGTCGCGACATCGAATCGGCTGCCGTCCCGCACCGCCTTGGCGATGCCGAGCGGGATGGACACGGCGTAGATCAGCAGGGTGGACCACAGCCCGATGGACACGCTGACCGGCAGGCGCTGCAGCACCAGGTGCAGCACGGTGTCGCCACGGAAGAAGGAGCGGCCGAAGTCGAACCGCAGGTAGGACCCGATCATCTCGAAATAGCGCGTGAGCGGCGGCTTGTCGAAACCGAACTGGCGGCGGATTTGCGCCACCGTCTGCGGGTCCAGGCCGCGCTGGCCGCGGTAGCCGCCGCCTTGGTCATCGGCGGGCTGCATCACGTCCGAGCCGCCGCCGGTCACGCGGCTCAGCGAATTCGTCTGGCCGCGCAGGTCGGCCAGCATCTGCTCCACCGGGCCGCCGGGGGCCAGCTGCACCACGGCGAAGTTGATAGTGATGATGCCGAACAGCGTCGGCAGCACCAGCAGCAGGCGGCGCAGCAGGTAGGCTCCCACTATTGGCCGCGCGCAGCGTCCGTGGCGGCGGCGAGCGCCGGGTCCACCCACCAGGCGGCGAAGTCCAGCCCGGTGCGGACCGGCTGGCTGGGGTGGCCGAAGCGGTTCCAATAGGCGACGTGCAGCTCCTGCACGTGCCACTGCGGCACCATGTACCAGCCCCACAGCAGCGCCCGGTCCAGCGCGTGCGCAGCCGTGACCAAGCCGGCGCGGTCGGCGGCTTCCAGCAGCTTGGCCACCAGGGCATCCACCACGGGGCTGCACACGCCGGCGATATTGCGCGTGCCGGGCAGGCTGGCGCTGCGGCACGTCCAGAAATCCACCTGCTCGTTGCCCAGCGACTCCGATTCGGGGATGCCCGCCTCGGCCATGTCGAAATCCAGGTCGTCCATGCGCTTCTGGAACTGCGCGGCATCCACCGTGCGCAGCCGCACGTCGATGCCGAGGCGACCGAGCCACTGCACGTAGGGCAGGCCTACGCGCTCGAACGCTGGCTGGTCCAGCAGAATCTCGAAGCTCATCTGCTGCCCGGCAGCGTTGACCAGCTTGCGGTCCCGCACCGTCCAGCCCGCCTGCTCCAGCAGCGCCAGCGCCCGCCGCAGCCCGTCGCGGTTGTTGCCGGAGCCGTCCGTCACCGGCAGCGCGAACGGCGTGCTGAACAGCTCGGGCGGCAGCTGCGCGCGGTACGGCTCCAGCAGCGCCAGCTCGGCTTCCTGCGGCACGCCGGAGGAGGCGAACTCGCTGCTGCTGAAGTAGCTCTCCGTGCGGGTGTAGCTGCCGTAGAACAGGTTCTTGTTCATCCACTGGAAGTCGAACACCTCGTCCATCGCCTGGCGGACGCGGATGTCGCTGAACACGGGGCGGCGGGTGTTCATGGCGAAGGCCTGCATTCCCGTGGGCAGCCGTTCGGGCAGCGGCTCCCGCTTCACCAGCCCTTTCTGCACGGCGGGGAAGTCGTAGCTGGTGGCCCAGTTCTTGGCGACGTTCTCCACCCGGAAATCCACCTGCCCGGCCTTGAACGCCTCGAACGCCACCGTGGGGTCACGGAAATACTCGGTGCGGATGGTGTCGAAGTTGTTCAGCCCCCGCCCGGTCGGCAGGGCGGCAGCCCACCAGTCCGGCACGCGCTGGTACTCGATGGTCTTGCCGAACTCGACCCGCCCCACCCGGTAGGGGCCGCTGCCGACCGGCGGGTCCGTCAGCGGCGCTGCGAAGTCCCGCCCCTGCCACCAGTGCTCCGGCAGCACGGGTAGTTGCCCGACGATCAGCGGCAGCTCGCGGTTGGCGTCCGTCTTGAAGTGGAACACCACCGTGCGCGCCTCGGTCGCCTGCACGTCAGCCACGTCGGCCCAGTACGTGCGGTAGAACGGCTGCCCTTGCTCGCGCAGCGTGTTGAACGACCAGACCACGTCCGAGGCCAGCACGGGCGCGCCGTCGCTGAAGCGTGCTTCCGGCCGCAGCACGAAGGTGACGGAGCGGCGGTCCGCCGCCACCTCGACCGACTGCGCCAGGTGCACGTAGGCGCCGGTGGAGAGCGGCTCGTCCGGATCATCGACCATCAGCGTGTCCCACACCCGGCTGATCCCGCTGGCCGGCGAGCCGCGGATGATGAACGGGTTGAGGCTGTCGAAGCTGCCCACCGCCGCCAGGGACACGGTCCCGCCTTTGGGCGCATCCGGGTCGGCATCGGGGAAGTGCGTGTAGTCCGGCGGCAGCTGCAGCGCGCCGAGCAGCGAGAGGCCGTAAGTCGGCTCGGCCATGGCTGGCGCCGCGGCCAGCAGCATGGCCAGCGATGCAATCAGGCGCATGAGGGCGCTCCCAAGACGGCCAGGGCGGCGGGCAGCAGCGCCGGGTCGCCCAGCGCCAGCACGGTGCCGTCG